>JAHEBB010000713.1 GCA_024642575.1 Trueperaceae bacterium
GGGACATAACTACTGACAAACCTTGGTAAGGAGAAAGTTATATGAAAATAGCAATTGTCTACGACAGCAGCACAGGTACCACCGCCAAGGCCGCTGAGGCTATGGGCAAAATGATGACAGAGCAGGGGCACCAGTGCCGCGTCCAACCTTGGGAACAAGCCGACCCGGCGCTTGTGTCAGACTCCGACCTCATTTGTTTCGGAAGTTGGGTCAAGGGGTTATTCGTCATCATGCAACGTCCTACAGAAGCGTCTATGCGCTTTATGGAACGGCTGGGCGATTTGACAGGTAAGCAGGCGGTGGTGTTTTGCACCTATACGTTGGCTGCTGGCTCAACCTTAGAGCAAATGGCTCGAGGCCTGGAGAAAAAAGGGGCGCAAGTGGTTGGGCAGTTCAAGTACCGCAGCTCCAAACCGACCGATGACTTCACATCGTTTGTCAAGTCATTGGCTTGAGGTGTATCCGCTAGTTTTTCTCTACCTGTAGCCGTGAGGGCATCATCAAGAAGGGAGAAATGATGACTTCCCCTAGAAAAACCGCAATCCTAGTTGGCATCTTGTTTGTCATCGCATTTATTGTAGATATTGTTGGCAGGGGCATGTACGAGCCGATTTTAAATACACCCGAGTTTCTGTCCCAAGCCTATCCCGCTAAAATCCTGATGACCCTAGGGATAGTGCTCGAGTTTATAGCTGCCATTGCCATTGTGCTTATCCCTGTGGCACTCTTTCCTATCTTTAAAAAATACAATGAAGCTCTAGCGCTTGGCTATCTGGGCTTTAGGTTTTTAGAAGGCATCCTGTTCATGTTCTTGGTTATCAACTCACTCTCACTCCTAAGTTTGAGTAAGGTTTTTGTCAACTCAGAGGCAGCCGATGCTAACTACCTACAAATCATAGGCGCATCCATTCAAGCCCAAAACAATTGGGCAACGCTCATTTACATCATCGTTTTTACCATTGGCGCGTTGATGTTTAACACCGTTTTGTTTAAGTACAAACTTATTCCAAGGTGGATATCCGTCTGGGGTCTTATTGCGACCGCCATGTTGCTCGCAGGAGCCTTGATAGGTGTGTTTGATCTTATGGATACCTCGAGAATTATGACCTTTTTGGGTCTTCCTTTTGCTGTCAATGAAATGTTGATGGCAGGGTGGTTGATTGTAAGGGGCTTTAATTCAGCTGCCTCGAGTCTGGGAAAACGGAGAGCAACTCAACAATGAAGTTTGCTAGCGGCTGAGAATGGCTTGAATCTTTAGAAAAGGAGGAAAACATGACTAGGTATAGAAAAATCGCCATCATCGTTGGTGTCTTATTCCTTATTAGTTACGCGGGTGTGTTTATTGGTGCTTCCATTGTAGGCTCGAGTCTCGAGGCTGCCAATTACCTTACAAATGCATACCCTAACCAGCGCCAGGTCATTGTCGGAATGCTCGTACAGCTTCTTAATGACGCGGCTATTGTCGGTATTGCCGTGATGCTTTACCCAATCTTTAAAAAGTTCAGTGAAGCGTTAGCGCTTGCCTACCTGAGTTCCAGAATTATTGAAGCCGTTATGCTGATGGCTGCTAAGGTCAGCTTACTTTCCCTTATTCCTTTAAGTAAAGACTACTTAGCAGCAGAGACACCAAACGCTGCCCTTTATCAAACAACAGGTGCATTGGTTCATGGACTGGATGTTTGGGCGGGTGAGATGGGTACAATTTCATTGCTCCTAGGCGCAGTTATACTCTATTACATACTCTTTCAAACAAAACTCGTGCCGCGCTTTATCCCTATTTGGGGTTTTATTGCAGTTGCCTCAACCATAGCTGCAAGAGCGTTTGCCGTTCCTGATTTAACCAAAGGTTTTGAGCCAGCCATGGTGCTGTACTTTCTGATTGTCTTGAATGAACTTTTCATCGCCTTTTGGCTGCTCTTTAAAGGCTTTAATGAACCTGATAAAGATGCCGAGACTGGAAAAAGGGGTCTAAGTAAATCTTTGGAATCGGCTCGAGCTTAAGGAGGGCTCGAGTCCTGCATGATTCATAAAAAGGACTATAAACAAAACGATTGTACCAGCTTAGGGAAGGTTATTAGAGAACCTCCATTTAGGAAAGGAGTAAAAAATGAACGCTAAAAGCTCCTGGGTTATAGGTGGCACTACCATGATGGGTGTTGGTATCGGTTTGGTTTTTCTGGCTCTTTATGGGTCGGGTTTGCTTCTTGCCGCTTCGGTCATTATAGGTGTAGGGCTTGGGGTGGCACTCAGTCCTTTGGTCTCGAGGGTAAAAGGAGAAAGTTAGCTTGTTAACCCGAGCCATAGCTTACAGTCTCATCGTCTTGTTTTCAGCACTGCTTATCTTTCAAGTTTTGCTGGCGTTGGGTGCGCCTTTGGGCGTTGCGGCGTGGGGTGGTGAGTACAGAGTGCTACCCAACAATTTGCGCATAGGCAGCTTGGTTTCCGCCGCAATTTGTGGCGCAGCCATTCTGCTTGTCTTGGAGAAAGTCGGGCTTGTTAAACTCATCAAGCGACCTAAAGTGATT
>JAHEBB010000714.1 GCA_024642575.1 Trueperaceae bacterium
AAAGGTCTTAAACTATGAAACGCTTATGGGCAACAGGTTTTAGCAAAACAAAAATAGGCATAATCCAAACTGAAAAATAAGGGTAATAATATTTAGCTTATTTGAGCGTACGATCCAAGATGTCACGGTCGCGAGGAAAGTCACCCTTCCCCGCGCCGCTGCCTAACCCCGCATGTCAGTTTCCCGACACGAGGCTATTCAAATCATTAGCTCTTGGAATGAGTACCTCTATGAAGAGCATCATGACAATGACCCATTACCAAAGCAAGATTGTTGTAGCTATTGTGTTTGGGGTTCAGGTCAATATGATGCACCTCCATGATATCGCTTGAGGCGAAGGGTAAATGGCAATACCAACATCGCGCCTTTTGTCTTTTAAGAAGCTTAGCTTTACTAGGTGGCATTTCAGGAGAACGCCCTAAACGACTAGACCAGTAAAGTAGATCCCCATCAAAAGGACTCTTATGCCCCTTTACTTTTACATGTCGCTCAATCGTTGTATCACTATGACGATAAAGACTTAGCTTGCCATCCTTCAAACGTCTACCATTCTTAAAGAATAGAGCACAAGCTTTATGCGTCCCTTTTTTAGAACGCCACTTAAGCCACGGTATTAGTTGTCTGGTCATAAGCCAATCAAGCTGTGTAAAGGCTTTGGAGGCATTCACATATCTATAGTAATTTGACCAGCCTCTAATAATCGGATTGATCTTATTAAGCAGATCTTTCACAGCTGTACCTCGATGTTGTCTCAAGAGCACTTTAAGCTTAAAGAGCTGCTTTTGCTGTGCTTCTTTGCTTGGTGTAATCAAGGTAGTGAATGCTGAAGACTTGCCATTTTTTGTAATCCGAGCTTTGTACTTACTAACCTGATGTTGTCGGATATCAAACCCCAGAAAACTAAACCCATGGTGTCCTTGATGAGGTTTAAGGGTATGAGCAATCCTTGTTTTGCTTGGCTTAAGCTTAAGACCCAGCCCAGCTAGAAAAGCTTCGAGTTTTGCCTTAGCTTCTTCTAGGATTGCTAAGTTAGGATGAATAAGCAGCAAATCATCAGCGTAGCGATATAGACGAGGGCTTTTGGCTAAAGCTCTTTGGCTAGAACCAAGTTGAACTGTACTTTCCATGCCGTGCAAAGCTACATTGGCTAGTAATGGTGAGAGGCTAGAGCCTTGAGGTGTACCTGCTTCAGGATAGATACACGTATCCCCATGCATGATGCCTGATTTCAGCCATTTGCTTACTGCCCTCTGAATTGAGGGAATGGCGCTTAGCTTGTTTAAGAGGGCTTTTCGGTCAATTTTATCGAAGCACTTCTCGATATCGGCATCCAAGACATATTTGGGAGTTTTATTGATGCAGAGGTAAATTGCCATCATGGCGTCATGGGCGCTCCGCCCAGGTCTAAAGCCATAACTGTTAGGTTCAAATTTGGCTTCCCATTCAGCTTCGAGTACCAGTTTGACCAAAGTCATTCGTACCCTTTCTGAAATGGTGGGAATACCTAGGGCTCTTTGTTCACCGTTAGCTTTAGGGATGTAAACCCTTCTAATGGGATCTGCTTTAGCTCTAAGATCAAGGGTGTTAGCTAGGGCTAATCTTTCTGTGGGCTTAAGGTTTGCCTTACCATCAACACCCGCTGTTTTCTTACCTCGATTGTCTTGGGTTACTTGCCGAGTGGCAAGCAGTTTAGCTGACTTCGAGTGAAGTAACAGGCGTTGTAGGTTACGGACTTTCTGCCATTCTTGTTTTCTAGAGGCTTGGTAAATGCGTTTCTGGAGACGGTAGACATTCTTCTGGACAAGTTTCCAGTTGATCTGTTCCCAACTTTCAGTCTGCAAGGCAGCTGCCATAAAGTCTTTTCTCCTTTCATGCCTTTACCTGCTAATGATCTGTGTCCATGTCAGCTTATCCTTCGCGTTACCAAGGGCCTTGGCTTTTTGGACAATCCCTTCCCAGTACAGCTTGCGGTTTGGGTACCTGCTCCTAGGAGAGCTGCATTGGGATTACTTCGTTCCCTATAAGCATTGATTGTGACCGTAGGATGATGCTATTCGCCGAATCTATGGGGTAAACGTCAAGCTAATTCCGAGTAGCTTGACCCATCTTTAGATTAAGCCCTTTTGGGCGCAGCCTGTTAAGCGACGTTGGCTGCTTTACATTTACGACGATTCAGATACATCTTCACCTTTGTTATCCTTAGCCACTTGCTCACCGAAGTCACCTTGTTCGCTTCAAGGTTTAGCGGCTTTCCACCCCGCTTTCGACCGTTGACACCCAATCTCGTGCCGAGGGGTAGTGCTTTCACTTTGTTTACCTAAACGCTAGGGCTTTCACCTAGATGCTTACAGAGTTCTAACGGCTAGTTTGAACCTCCTTTTCTTGACCGTTAGTCTCACTTCCTAGTGTTCAGTGAGAAACGAGTCGCACCGGAATTGATGTAATATCAATTCGGCTTGATATTAAAGGATAAAGGATGAACTTAACTGGAAACTGGAATTACCCTACCCGAATTCGCTTTGG
>JAHEBB010000204.1 GCA_024642575.1 Trueperaceae bacterium
TTAAGACGGGTGAAGAAAATAAAGGCTACAGGCTCGAGCTTTTTACTAACCCTTTGCCAAACGAGCATATAGACGAGCTTATAACGATGATGCAAGTTATGAATACGGCACCTACAGAAAATCTGGATGTGGAAGACCAAAAACTTTCTAAAGAGCAAATCCGTGAATTTGAAACCTATTTGGATGCTCACCATGCGCAGCAATGGTTTTTATGTGCTCGGCATCCCTCAGGGGAATTGGCTGGATATACCGATGTCATTTGGGACCCGGAAGAGCCTCATATTGTTTTTCAGGCAGATACTGGAGTTTTGCCCAAGTACCGTGGACTGGGTTTAGGTAAATGGCTAAAAGCCAGTATGGCAGAAAAGATTTTGAACGAGCGCTCAGAGGCCAAATTTATCCGAACGGGCAATGCTGATTCAAATGCGCCGATGCTCGCCATCAATCAAAAAATGGGTTTTAAACCTTACCGCTCAGAAATGACCTGGCAGCTAGATAGGGAAAAGCTTAAAGCCTATCTGGAGCAAAAAGCGCTACTATAGATTTGGTATGCGAGGTCTAAAATTCAGTTAAAAGCCTATCCAAGTCGAAAAAAGTCTCAGTCGAGTCGCCCTATCCGTCACGAGGGCAGACGCTGGATAGCTCGGCTCGAGCTTTTTTTAGTCCTAGCTGCTTTTCTAGGCATCTGGTTTTTTCTTACACCGTCTAGTGCCTGGATAGAGCGAAATTACAGTAATGGCTTTTACCTCTGGCTAAGCAGTTGGTATATGCCCTTAACCAATGCTTTGCCTTTTTCGCTGGCGGGTATGTTATTGATTATTTTGCCTTTAGTAGGGCTACTTATGCTGATTGTGACCTTTAAGGCTAAGTACCTCTGGCGCTGGTTGGCGCTTAGTCTCTGGCGAACCGTTTTGGCACTAACGATTGTAGCCATTCTTTTTCTTATTACTTGGGGTGCAAATTATCAAAGGGAAAGTATCGAAAAGCAGTTTGCCTTGCAAACGCCGCAAGTTTCTGAATTTGACCTCGAGCGTCTTTTAACTAGTTTGACCAGCATTATTTTAGAAGCTTCGTCAGTGCAGCGTGATGAAGCTAGGGCTATGGCCTCGGTCATTTCATCTTTACAAACGACCGTCGAATCGGTGACGGGCAAAGTACCTCCCTTACCAGATAAAGTCAAACGTCTACCTAAAGGCAGTCTAATTTTGCTCGGTCGCGCTTCAGGGGTAATGAGTCCCTGGACGCTCGAGCCTCATATAGACGGTGCTCTGCCAAGTATTTCTTATGTAGCCATAGGTGCACACGAACTTGCTCATGTAGCTGGTTATGCTGGTGAAGCCGATGCAGATTTCATTTCGGCAATTGCGGGTTTAAAAGCAAAAGATGCCTATGCGCGTTACGCCGTTGCCTTGCGGTTTTGGCAAGAAGCGTACTGGCAACTTCCTAAAGAAAAACAGGCTGGGTTTTTGGCAAAGCTTCCAGACTCGAGCCGACAAGATTTAAACGATATGCTTGCCCCTTATCAGAAATACCAAATGCCGCGCTTTATTCAAAACTTGCAACAGCAAAGCTATAACAGTTATTTAAAAAGCCAGGGGGTTAAAGAGGGGATAAAGGATTATTCTAGAACGATCGATTTGCTCATTCAGGCGCAAAAACAGGGGATTTTTTAAGCCTCTAGGCTTTCAGAGCCTTGACCTTTTCTCTAATCTTATCAATGAGTGCAAAAATATAAATGTTTGCTTTTGTATCTGGCATGGTCTGGTAAAGCGTCCAGCGTCTGGCTTCAAAAAACAAGCAGGCTCTTAGCTCGAGCAAATCCTCAGGTAGAACTTCGGTGTGATAGTAGGTACTTAAGGACTTATTGGCTAGCTCAGCACAGGCTTCCATACCGTACTGAGCGTAACCATCAAAACTGTAGCCAAATTTGACGATTTCATCTAAACCAGCTCCTCGCTTGGGAAAGGTGGCTGGGTCAAGGTTTTCACTGGCAATAGGTGAAATTTCGGCTTGAACTGAGACAGAATTAGCAACTTGATAGTTTTGCGCTTGTGGAACAGCTGCTAAGACGTCTTTACGTAAGGGCTTGCTCATGGCTCGAGCTTACACCGATTGTGTAGACCAAATCTTGCCATTTGTTAAAATCTCAAATTAAAGCCCATAGTGATTTGAGCGTCTACATTATTAATGGGCGCAAAGCCGTAAGCCGTTGTGACCTGACCAAAAAGACCAATTTGTGGACTAATGAAATACTCAAAGCCAAAAGGCACTTCAAGTAAGAGTGCATTGCCGACAGGCTGCACGCTGACACCTATTCCCATGCCGCCATAAAGCTCGAGCGTATCGGTAAAGGCTTGTAAACGAACAGTTGCATCTAAACTTGCACGCAGCTCTCTAAGCCCACTGTTAAATACCAGACGACTGACCGCACCAACAGGCCCCAAGAACCCGTCATAACCTAGCTGGGTTGCAAAATAAACATCGCCAGAGCTGGTAATAATGCCGGGGGAAAAGCCCATATAAACAGGGTAGTTTGCCCCAGCTTTTAGAGCTATATCAGCTAAGGGTGTTGGAATCAGGGTAAAATTATCTTGGGTTTTTGCACTTGAGGTAGCGTCTGCGGTGTCGCTCGAGCTGCTATTTGAATTTGAGCTATTGTCCGTAGCTACTACCGCATCAGCAGCCGATTGGTTTAGCTCTGGATTGGTTTCACTTAAAGGTGCCGCAGGCAAATTAGTTCCCACCAGATCATTTAAGGTTCTCTCCAAAACAATGATGCGTTCTTCTAAGGCTTTGGCATAATCTAGAGAAGCGGCTTCTTTCATTTGTGCCTCAAGGAGCGCGATGCGATCATTTAGATTTGTCACGGGGCCAAGGTCTCTAGCAGCTTCCTTGAGTTTTGCGGCAATTTCTGGATCGTCAGCCAGTATCAGTAAAACGGCATCGACATAATCAACAAGTCTAGCGGCAACGACTGCCGCTTCATAACGAGATAACTTTTCAGCCCCTCTAAAAAGACCATCCGGGTAGCCCGTAAAAATACCCAGACTCGTCATATGCTCTAAAGCTTGAAATGACCAATGATTAGCTGGAACATCGAGATAGTTTGGCGGAGCTGCCTGAGTTGCACCTGTAGGAAGCGCAGTTTGAGCTAGGCCAAAACTCAAAAGACTAAGCATTATGAGACTAAGTAGCTTAAAAATATAATTCACCTTAAGTCACTTTACTTCAGAATTCAGGTTCGAGGTGTAAGTATTTCGAACATTGAAAGGCTAGTTTTTAGAATAACGCAAATAGTCTAGCTGGTATTTCCTTAACTTGATAGCTAGTCGGCAAGTAGTTTTGAGCTTCTATTCGAAAATGAAAATCGCCCTGTTTTCCGTTTATAAAACCATTCATTTTCAATTATCTAGCCATGACCTATTTCGTGAATAGGCAAATGGGTATTCAGAAACCGCTGCTAAGGCGTTCGATTTGCCCATTTGTAAGGGCTTTTCTGTGACGTTTGCCGTTTTGGATAAAAATTCTTGTGTTAGCTTTAGAGCAAGCAACGCGGGGAGCGCGACAAGCGCACGAATGGAAAGGGAACATGAAGTCGTCATCTATTTTTTTGCCAGCTTATGGCAAAAGCTACCAGTTTGTTGATGCTGCACAGCCGGGAGATATTTGTGCACTTCTTATCCCTGGCTACAGCGAAGCAGCTTTACTCAAAACCCGCTTAAAAACGCTAAAAACAAGATTCGGTGGCGATATTGCTTCACCCCTACATTTGACCTGTCAGCGTTTTCGTGCCGAACCTGAAGAGCTCGAGCGTCTTAAGCCAAGACTTATTTGTCTGGCCAGCCGTACGCCAACCATTGCGCTCGAGGCAAAGAGTATTGAACCTTTTTACTCAACTTTTCATGATCAGGAGCTTTTAAAATGCCGTATTGAAAGCTCAAAGCTGCTACAAGACTTTGTAGAAACGTTTAACCAGGAATTAGAAGATATGGGTATTACGCCGCATTTTCCCTGGGTGTCCGAGTTGGTCACCTTACTTGAAAATATTCAGGTTAGCCGTTTGCAAATTGAAGAAGTATCTGAAACCTTATTTTATGCTCAGCGTTTGGTTCTTACCCAAATTAAAGCACCAGGTCGCTACAAAGCTTTGTTTTCGGTTTCGCTATCTTCGCTGCTCGAGCCTAGCCTTAAGAGCTAGCATCTTTTTAAACACCCTCATAATAGTTCTGAATGAAGGTGCTTAAATAGATTTTTGCTGCATTTTTGATTTTTGCTGACAATTAACGTCAGACTTTAAAATAAAATAGCTTCCCAGTCTAGTTCATCTAGTGGGTGAAAAACGTCTACATATTCAAGCAGTACACCTGCGGACTGATTTTTAAACATGCAACACTCCACATGTTTTCCCTTGCGTTTCAAGGCTTCTACGAGTTCGACGTAATCCCCATCACCACTAACAATAACAGCAGTATCATAGGCATTTTCATAGGCTAGAGATAAAGACTCTACGGCAATGGCAACATCTATACCTTTTTCAACCAAAGTGCCATCATGACGGCGGTGCAAGCGACCTAACCTTACGGTTACATAGGGAATGCGCCTTAAGGACTCAAAAAAACGGCTCTGACCTTCACGAAGATCGTTTTCATAGTCATCTGTAAGAGGGGCGTTGTAATAATAAGCCCGATAAAGTTGTCTCTTGCCTAAGAGTTGTCTGATAAGGACCTGCAGATTGACACGCGTATTAGCTAAATTGTCCCGCATACCATTGTATAAATTACTGCCGTCGATAAACACAGCGACTTTTTCTGACAAAATATACTCCCAAAATAATTAAATACTTGTCCAGTGTAACGCTAGAACACAAAACTTGGAAGAGTAATAGGACATTTCATGAACAAATGGTGGAGAAACAAAGGGATAAAGCCCATTTAGCAGCTTTTTTAGTAGATTTATGACCTTAGTTAAACTACAAAGGTGAGGCTAGGAAAGAATATGCTTCATTTTATGACCAAAGAACTTGGTATAGTTAAAGCATGAGTCAACCTAAAACCAAAGTAGAGTCATTTGATTTAGATCACACCAAAGTGCGTGCGCCTTATGTGCGTCTGGCAGGTAAATACCAAGGACCCAGCGGCGATGAAATTCGTAAGTACGATTTAAGATTGGTCCAACCTAATCAGGCAGAGATTCCTACGGCTGCTTTGCATACAATTGAGCACTTATTTGCTGGTTATTTACGCGATAATTTAAACCACAAAATAATCGATGCTAGCCCAATGGGTTGCCGCACTGGGTTTTACCTTACGATTATGGGTGTACCGCAAGATGATGAAGTTAAGCAGGCGCTAAAGGCTGCGCTTGAGGGTGTCATAAGCCATGAGGGAAAAATCCCTGGCTGTAGTGTGCTCGAGTGTGGCAACTACCGTGACCACTCGATTGAAGGGGCCAAAGCCTGGGCTCAGAGTATTCTTGAACAAGACATTATTGTGCAAGAAACCATTCCCATTAACAGATAGCTAAAGAAGAACTTTTGGAAAACCCAAGGGTTTTGTTAAGACTCTTGGGTTTTTCTTTGATTTTTGAAAGCGATGAATGAAGATGAGAGAAAATGTCCTCTTATCAATATTTAAAGGGTGTTGTGTATCGCTATTCTTATCATTTACTCATGCCAATCTAACTAAAAATACATACTAGCCTTAAATCTCTCATAATGATACTTCTATAATGCTCTCATGGAACGAAAACCGCAAGTACTCATTGTTGAAGATGAGAAAGAAATCGCAAAGTTTATCGATCTGGAACTTCAGGCGGAAAACTATGAAACCATTGTTACCTATGATGGCGTAACAGGTTTATCAAAATTTCGTGAGTTAAATCCTGATTTGGTTGTTTTAGATCTTATGCTTCCTGTTTTAGACGGGCTCGAGGTAGCACGTCGTATTCGTAAAACCAGCAATACGCCAATTATCATTTTGACAGCTAAAGATAATGTTGAAGATAAGGTTTTAGGTTTAGACTCTGGTGCAGACGACTATTTGGTTAAACCTTTTTCAATTGAAGAATTGCTAGCTCGTGTACGTGCGCATTTGCGCCGTGTCAACCCTGCGGTAACGGGTGAAGTGCGCGTGGCTGATTTGGTCATGAACCTAGATGGTCGCGAAGTTTTTCGTGATGGTCGCCGCATTGAACTGAGTGCCAAAGAATTTGAACTTTTAGAGCTGTTTGCGCGTAACCCAGGTAAGGTTTTTAACCGC
Source organism: Trueperaceae bacterium (assembly GCA_024642575.1). GTDB lineage: Bacteria > Deinococcota > Deinococci > Deinococcales > Trueperaceae > JAHEBB01. The sequence goes on from JAHEBB010000204.1 coordinate 6,258, forward strand.
TTTGAAATTGAAGAGAAGGTTTGGCCCGAGTATACGGGTGGTAGCAATGTGGTAGATGTTTATGTTGGTTACCTAAGACGCAAGCTCGAGCGTGATGGTGAGCGCCGACTTATTCACACAGTACGTGGTGTTGGTTACGTATTACGTGAAGAGTAAGTCTCACTCAAGCGCAAAAAAGCTTCATTTAACCATCATCTGGGCTTGTTAGTATAGCTCTAGATGTATGGGTTGCGTTTCTTTGTTCCCATTTTAAGTAGCGCAAAGAACTGAGAAATTATGTCTCTGCGAGTCCGTTTAACGCTTTTTTACACCCTATTTTTGGCTGTTGTTTTGGGTTTGGTTGCAACAGCTGTATACATTTTTACCCAACGCTCGTTAACCAATTCTCTTGAAGAAAATGCCAAAGAGATTTTTGAGCGTATTGAGGCGCTCGAGTACGCTGAACAAGGGGTAAAAACCTTACCGCAAAACGCTTATTTTTTAATTCGTTCTTATGGTACCAAGGCGTTGTCTTGGGAAGATTTAAAACAAGGCTTTACGGTTCAGCCAGACCAGCCACCTATTGCTAAACCTCCTGTCAGCAGTGCAACATTATCGTTTTTAAACCAACAGGGTTTAGTCATTAATCAGACCAACTATGTTCACCAAAACCCAAGTCGAGAAGATTTGTTTAATCATCTATCCGATGACGACTTAAAAACGCTTTTTGATATAAAACAAACCTACTCGCGTATGCGTTTTAACTCAACGGATTTAATTTCCTATGTCAAAAGTGGCTCGTTTGGAATTGAATCAAGTGATACTGAGCTTATTAAAGTTCCAGCAATTTTTATGGTCGCTTTGCCTTTTCCTACAGATACGCTAACAGGCCTTAGAAGTTTGCTCTTAAGAACGGCGCTCATTGCTTTTGCGGTTTTTGCCATTGGCGTTTGGCTACTTTCATCTCGGGTATTGCAACCTGTTAAACGCGTGACCAGAGCTGCCATGCTGGTTTCAGGTCGTGATTTATCGCAGCGTGTGCCTGTTCCAAAAACCAAAGACGAAATGCACGCGCTTGCCGAATCCCTTAACCACATGCTTGATCGGTTGCAAGAATCGTTTGACACACAGCGGCGTTTTACTGCTGATGCCAGCCATGAATTACGCACGCCTGTAACAGCCATTGTTGGGCATGCCAATTATTTGTTAAGACGTACTAAACCTAGCGAAGAACAAAAAGATTCGCTCACTGTCATACGCCGTGAGGCTGAGCGCATGGCCAAGCTTGTTAATGATCTCTTAGAGCTTGCCAGGGCTGACGCAGGCTTTTCAATTAGTCGAGAGCCAATGAATCTGGTAGACGTAGTAGAAGCTGTCCACATGGAAGTTGCGCCTATGGCTGGTAGTGCTAACATATCAGTCTCTGCTCCAGAACCCCTTGCTGAGGTTTTAGGGGATGCTTCAAGATTAAAACAGGTTGTTTTGAATCTAGTACAAAATGCACTTAATGCGGGTGCTAATCAGGTGACTATTTCGGTACAAAATGAAAAGAAACAAGTTAGGCTCGAGATTCTAGATAATGGGCCGGGTATTCCTCAAGAGGCCATACCTCACCTATTTGAACGTTTTTACCGCGTCGATGGAGCGCGCTCAACACGAGGTAATGGTAGTGGTCTGGGCCTAGCGATTGTAAAATGGATTGTTTCTCAGCATGAGGGCACAGTTAGCGTCGAATCAAGGGTAGGGGAGGGAACGGTTTTTACCGTTATGCTACCTTCTTTGAACCCTAAAGCAACTGAAGTGAATCTACTCATGCAAACCTTTGTGGGCACCAGAACTCAATCAAAACCAAGCTCTATAACTTAATACCCTATAGCTGAGACTGTAGTGGTTTACCTCTACTACCTAAGAAGGTAGTGCTAAGGTCATAAGGATACTAAACTTAGCTTGGAGGTAATTTACATGATTTTACTCATTGGTCTAGCCATTTTGGTTATTGGCTTTGTGCTAATTGTGCAGGGTGTTCAGTCAAAGCAGGGCGCACTACGTAGCTTAGGTGGTGTTGCGGTTGTAGTAGGTGCACTGGTTGCGCTTTTATCAAACGCCTTTGTGGTTGTACCCGCAGGTAATACGGGTGTTGTTTTTAATGTCTTTGGTGGCGTACAAGATAACGAGCGTGGTGAGGGCTTTCATATTGTTTTGCCTTTTATTCAAGAGGTTATATTGTTTAATACGCGCGAGCAAGCCCTTGATTTTACGCAGGAGCGTGGCGATGAAATACAGGCACTTTCTGAAGAAGGCTTAGCCATTGATATTGACGCAACGATTCGTTACCGAATTCAAGGTCAAAATGCCTCATGGATCTATCAAGAATTGGGCTTGGATGGAAGTATTGTAGGGTTTGAGAACCGAGGCGATTCTTATCAGGCTACTTTGGTACGACCCCAAGTACGCTCAGTTATTCGTAATGCAGTGGCAAACTATAAAGCCGCAGAGCTTATTAGTAGTCAGCGCACGGCTATGCAACAAGAAATTTATGTAGCCCTTGAAGAATCCTTACAAAGAGGAAATATCGAGCTTATTGAGGTACTTTTAAGAGATCTTCGTATCCCTGAATCGGTTAAGCAGGTTATTGAAGAAAAACAAACCGCTGAACAACGGGTAGAAGTCGAAGAGAATTTAAAACGTCAGGCTGAAATTGCTGCGCAACGCCGTGTAACTGAGGCAGAGGGTGAGCGGGATGCGGAAATTGCTAAAGCAGAAGGTGAAGCGCAAGCCTTGAGTTTAAGAGGTCAGGCGATTAGAGATTTCCCAGAGATTATTCAGCTCGAGGTTGCACAAAAACTTGCACCTTCGTTGCAAACCATTATGCTTCCCTCAGAAGGTAACTTTCTTTTGGATGTTAGAGGGCTAATGAATAATCAGATGAATACGACTCAGCCAGCACTTCCCTCAGGTCAATAAGCCAAGGCTTAATACTATTCTCTGCATGATTTTGGCTATGGATTCCAGCCTCCC
>JAHEBB010000715.1 GCA_024642575.1 Trueperaceae bacterium
AATATAGATACCTTTGTAAAGGGTCGGTTAGAAGCGTGGAATGTACCCGGTATTCAAATAGCTGTGGTGCAAGATGGCGAACTGACTTTTAACAAAGCTTACGGTCTTGCTGATGTAGAAAATAATCGCGCTATGAAGGTTGATACGCCCATACAACTTGGTTCGGGTAGCTGGATTGTTAACGCAATTGCTGCCATGCAACTTGTCGAGCAAGAAAAGTTAGATTTGGATAAGAGTATAGTTGACTATTTACCTTGGGTGCAGTTCAAAAATGGCGAAGAATCAAAAATTACGCTAGAACAACTGGTGTTTGGGCGTGCAAATATCGCCGAATCAATAAGAATTAAGGGATCACAAAATCTCAACCAAGATAATCCGTCTAACTATGACCCCAAGATTCAGACAGCAGAAGAATTTATTCGTTCGCAAATACCTGACAAGCTTTACTTAAAACCTGTAGATGCTGATTATGATTATCGATATGTCACGAATGATGTGCTGCTGATGCTGGTTCTCGAAAAGATTTCTGGCGTGCCACTCGATACCCTTGTTCAAGATAAGATCTTTACACCTTTGCAACTTCAAGCCACTTACGATAGTGAGAAAGCCAAAACTCAAGGTTTGGCAATAGGCTATAGCTCTACTAGAGAAGACGGCGGATTAGCGGAAAATCCAGCCCGAAAAATGGACGCTAACCCCTTCGTACCCCCTCCTGCCCTTAACGTTCCTCTTGGTCTAAGCATGAGTAGTAACGATTTCGCCAAATTACTTATCGCTATTGTCAATAAAGATCCGCGAATTCTTTCTAATGAGGGTTGGGCAAAACTCGTCGATACTCCTCAATACATCTGGGGTTCTGGAGGTTGGTGGGGTCGTGGAGAAATAATAGCGAATATTGGCATCACTGAGTCTTCTCAAGTTTTTTTTGAAATTCGCCCTGAGTCAAAGGTAGCGTACATAACGATGGCAAACTATCATCTGCCTACGGATAGAAATCCGCTTTATCAGGTACTTGGCAGTGTTGCCCAATCGCTTCTAATTTTTGATACCAGCTCACCCTTAGCAAGTGATAAGGTGAATGAAACACTTCCTAATCCAAGCGCCCCGACGCTCAAAGCCTATCCTGCTACTTTTCTATCTGCGCTGGGTACAATTGAACTCTTTCCCAAAGGAGAGGAGCTTCACGGTACTGTCCTGGGACATGAATTTAAGCTCGTAGGTTATGGAATCACTTACATTACCCGAAGTGATTTTGCTCCCCTGAACGGTCTTTTTCTTTCACTTGATGGCAAGACGATGCTTCTTGACGGAAGACAGTTTGCCTATAAAGTTAACTAGCGTGTATGGCTCGGGTACTCGAGCTATACAATAAAATTTAAAAAACCATGTCAACCTGAAAGGTGCATACTATGAAACCCTACCAAGTTCTATTACCCCTCATCCTAATCGCTCTTTTATCCATGGGCTTTTCACAAACGATGATTCCAGCCACCCAAAGCTCGAGCTATCAGCTTTCGTCTATAAACAATAGTGGCATAACAGGAACGGTTTATCTTGCCGATTATGGTATGAACACCCTGCTGGTTGTAGTGAATGTTAGGGGCGCAGACCCAAACCTTTCTTACCCTGCCCATATTCACATAGGTAGTTGCGGAAGCAATGGTGATGTCGTAATACCCCTAGAGAACGTAAGTGGTGCAACCGCATTAAGTATCACCATGACCAATGCAGCTTATACAGATATTGCAGCAGGCAGCTATTATGTTAATGTCCATCGCCCTGAAGATATGAGTAATATTGTGGCTTGTGCTGAAGTTGGTATGGCAGCCCAAGCTACACCATCTGAAACGGGTCAAACAGGTTTAGCCCAAGGCAGTCAACTTGCTACAGGTGTAAAACCCGAGGAGTTTGCTACGCAAATGCGAACTGAAGGCTACGGTATTTTTGCCGTTAATAATAGTGGCATTTCTGGTCAAATTCAGATTGTAGAAAATGCTGAGGGTGGCGCAGATGTGATTGTTACCCTCTCAAATATCCAACGTAATCAACATTATGGTCTAGAGATTTTCCAAGGCGATTGTGGACCAGACCGTCCTTCGCTGATTAAGCTCGAGCCAGTACCCTCAGTTGTTGGTGACCCTAATGCCAGCGAAACACGCACAGACCTAACTTATAGTGACTTAGCTGAAAGCAATAACTTTGTTTATGTTTATGCCCCAGAGGGTGCGGTGTTAGCTTGTGGTGAAGTAGGTGTGGGAGCATTGTCACAATAACAGATAGGGGCGCAAGCCCCTTATATCCTTCCTTTGGAAAGTTGAGCGTATGTCAATTCTTAAAAAATTTCTACTACTATTTACCGTTTCATTTTCTTTGGTTATTGCCCAAGAAAACCCAGTGACTTATTTGAATGAGGCTATTGATCTGTTAGAGAAAAACTGGGAAAAGCGTGACACCGTAGATTGGCAAGATATTCGCACCAGATATTATGAGCAAGTTCAAAATGCAAAAACAATTGAAGA
>JAHEBB010000205.1 GCA_024642575.1 Trueperaceae bacterium
TGATGGTCAATCAGCTTGGGCATCCTTATGCCAATACCGAAGAAACGCTCGAGTATTGCCGCCTCCATGACATTATGATTCAAGCCTGGTCCCCCGTTGCAGGTGGAAAACTCTTTAACCCGAAAGAAGAGGCGCCGCAAAACCTGAAAAATACTGCCGCACTGATTGCAAAGCTAGCAAGAGAAAAGAACACAACGCAAGAAGCCATTGCTTTAGCCTGGTTACTCCGTCACCCGATGGGGATTCAGCCAATTATTGGCACTTTAAAAGCCGAGCGCATTATTGAATCTGTCCCCGCGGATAACGTTGAGTTAAGCCGTCAAGACTGGTATAGCCTTTTGGAAGCTGCTAGAGGGGCGGGAGTTCCTTAAGATGGGCAAAGAATTAAAAAGCCGCGCCATGGCACTTAATCCGCATTTTGCTTACGTGCCAGAAACAGATCGCTATATTTTAACCAAAGGCCAGCCCCGTTTTAAATTTAATGTGATTGGCACAGGTGTCAATGGTCAGGAGCATATTCGGGTAACCGAACTTGAAGGGCGCGCTAGTATTTATGGCGTTTATGACCCTAACCGAGGCAGTGTGGCAGCAGCACAAGCCGAATATGCACGGTTTGCTACAGGCAGAAGTTTGCATGTTTATAGCTCACTCGAGGCTGCCTGCCATGACCCCGAAGTTGATGGCCTGATTATTTGCACCCCGAATTACACCCATCTTGAAGTGGTCAAGGTGGCGCTCGAGTCTGGCAAACATATCTTGTTAGAAAAACCCATTGCAACAACCGTTAAAGATGCCTACGAAATTTTGCAGCTAAGCAAAGACTACTCTGCCGTCTTTCAAATTGGCCTTCAGTACCGTTATAAAGCCATTTATCAAGAGGCCATTTACGAAGCCCTAGAACGCCAAAGCCTAGGCGAAATTAAGACTTTGAGCATTTTAGAACACCGTCTTCCCTTTTTAGATAAAGTCGGTCAGTGGAACAAATTTGCCAAATATTCTGGCAATACGCTGGTCGAAAAATGCTGTCATTACTTTGATCTGCTAAACCTCTTTGCAGGGTCAAAACCAAAAACTGTCTTTGCCAGTGGTTCTCAGGCCGTTAACTTTAAAGACTTTGAATATAACGGGGAGCACTCAGATATTTTAGATAATGCTATGGTCATCGTGGTTTATGAAAATGGCATACAGGCGAGCTTTAACCTTTGTATGTTTGCACCCATGTTTTATGAAGAATTAACGATTTGCGGCGATGACGGTCGCTTAAAAGCCTGGGAGAATGAAGACTTTTTGCCTCAGTCAGGTTCAGGAACCCATTTGGAGCTTTTACACGGAGATAACAAACCTTCAAGGCGTATGACACCGCACTACCCAGCCATCATTGAGCAAACGGGGCATCACGGGGCAACCTATTATGAGCACGTTGAGTTTATTAATCAGCTCGAGTCAAAAAGTAGCCGCGCTGCCACTGCCCTAGAAGGTCTCTGGTCCATTATTGTGGCGGCTGCCGCCCAAGAGTCCATTGCCACAGGTCAAGTAGTAAGCATTCAAGCCTTTTTAGAAAAACAAAGGCTCGAGCTTTAAGGAAAGGATGCAGCTATGATTGAGATTCGCTCCCCCCAGCTAGACGGCGCAGAAGTTTCCTGGTTTGCCCCGCTTTGTAGCGATGACTATGAATTTTTGGGTGTTCCTGATGAGCGTCTAAAATCAAGCTTTGCTCACTGCTCAAAGATTCTACTAGAGGCTGAAAAGCAAGGCTTTCGTAATATCTTATGCCCTTCGTCTTATCAAGTGGGCCAAGATACCCTGACCTTTGCCGCGGGCGTTGCGCCCTTGACCCAAAGCATTAATTTGCTAACCGCTATTCGCTGCGGAGAGGTCAACCCTGCCATGCTCGCAAGGGCCATTGCCAGTCTCGATCATATGCTTAAAGGTCGTTTGACCGTCAACATTATTTCCTCAGATTTGCCTGGCGAAAACCTTGATTCTGCAGCACGCTACCGCCGCTCTAAAGAAGTCATTGAAATCCTAAAACAAGCCTGGACACGTGAAGGTATTAATTTTGAAGGTGAGTTCTACAAAATGCAGCTTGCCACCACCGACCCCGTTAAACCCTATCAGCAAAACGGCGGCCCCCTCCTGTATTTTGGAGGTTACTCAGCCGATGGCAAAGACTTGTGTGCGGAACACTGCGACGTTTATCTGATGTGGCCCGATACCGAGGACAAGCTGCAAGCGCATATGGAAGACTTGACCGCAAGGGCTTACAGCTATGGTCGTAAACTTGATTACGGTTTGAGGGTTCATATGATTGTGCGTGAAACTGAGGCAGAGGCTCGGCAAGCAGCTAATCGTCTGGTATCTAAACTGGATGACGTTTACGGTGAAGAAATCAAAAACCGTGCCCTTGATGCCAAAACCTTTGGCGTTTCCTTGCAAAGCGAAGCGCGCCAAAAAGCTGATAGCGATGGCTATCTAGAACCTCATCTCTGGACGGGTATTGGTCGGGCTCGCTCAGGTTGCGGCATGGCCCTGGTGGGTAACCCTGAGCAGATTTTAGCCAAGCTCGAGCGTTATAGAGACATGGGTATTCGCGCTTTTATTTTTTCTGGCTATCCTCATCTTGACGAATGTCAGCGCTTTGGCGAACTGGTTTTGCCCCATTTAAAGACCTTTTCTATGCCCGAAATGCAAGGGCGTATTCCGCAAGAGGAGCCCCTTACGCCCTTAGCAGCAGGCGCAAGACGTTAATCAAAGACAAAAAGGAGGTGCTTAACACAATCATTAACCCTAACTCACGTTATATACTGACAAAACCAATTTAATTTAGGAGGAAACATGAAAAAGCTCGTACTTTGTTTGTTCGTTTTGACTTTAGCTTTGCCTCTGGCCTTTGCCCAGACGGAACTGGTTATCTTTATTGGTAGCCGTGAAGACCCAACCCTTATGCAAAGCCTACTAGATGAATTTAATGCTAGCCATCCAGACATTAGCGCGCGTTACGAAATCGGCGGCGACACCAGTGAATTGCAACAGCAATATCTCAATACTGTTCTCACCTCAAAAAGCGGCGATATCGATCTTTTCTTAGTTGATGTCGTGCGCCCTGCCCAGTACGCTGCTGCCGAGTGGGCAACCCCTTTAAACCAGTTCTATGCCGATGACTCTAGTATGATGGCGGCTTTAGATGATTTCTTACCTGGCCCTATCAATGCTGATTTAATTGATGGCACCCTCTGGGCTATGCCTGCTTATACTGATGCCCAGTTCCTCTATTACCGTAAAGACCTGCTTGAAAAATATGGTTTTGAAGCCCCAAAAACCTGGGCAGAGTTAAAGTCTCAAGCTCAAACCATTATGGCTGGTGAAGGTGACAGCACACTGCAAGGCTTTAATTATCAAGGTGCAGCTATTGAAGGAACCGTATGTACTTTCTTAGAACCTCTCTGGACTGCCGGTGGTGACTGGCGTGACGCCGAAGGCAACATCACCATTGATTCTCCCGAAGGTCGTCAAGTGCTTGACTGGTACACTGACACTATGGCTTCAGGTATTACCAAAGCCAATATTGCCGAAGAAAAAACCGATGACAGCCGCGTGGCTTTCCAAGCTGGCGATGTTGTATTTATGCTGAACTGGGGTTATGCCTGGGCAAGATTCCAGGGCGATGAAGATTCTCAGGTGAAAGATATGGTCGGTGTTGCACCGCTACCAGCCTTTGAAGGTCATGATTCTGCTACCTGTATTGGTGGTTGGCAGTGGGTTATTAATAACTACAGCGCCAATAAAGATGCCGCCTTTAAACTGATTGAGTTTATGTCAAGCCCTGAGGTGCAAACCCGTTTTGCCGCTGAAGCAAGCCGCATTCCAGCACGGAAGAGCCTATACAGTAACGATACCGTTCTTGCTGCCGCGCCTCACTTTGGTCTTTTTTATGACACCATTCTTAATGCGCGTCCTCGCCCTGTCACCCCTTACTATGACGATGTCAGTCAGCTCATGCGCACAACCATGAATGCTTATTTGGCGGGTTCAACAAATGCCCAAGATGCCCTTAATGATATGCAAATTGGTATGGAAGACATCTTTAGTCAGTAAACCTTTGAAAAAAGGGGCACCCTAAACGTGTGCCCCTTTTCTATTTATGACCCCATCCCCAGTACCCATTAAACATCAGCGACCAAGTTTTTGGCAGCGTCTACGTACAGGTAATTTGTCGGAAACGCAGCTTGGTATCTTACTTCTTTTACCTGCCCTTTTAACCTTAGCTGTTGTCATGCTTTACCCCGTCTTTAGTGTGCTCTGGCAATCGGTGCACGGCGAGCACTTACTTAGGCCACAAGAGGGATCTCCGTTTGTTGGTTTTAAGCACTTTGAAAAGTTGCTCTGGGGCCGAGACATGGTTTGGGATCTTAAAAACCTCTGGGGATGGCGACTTTTAGGCGTACTCGGCATTGTATATATTTGGTTTTTGGCCTTAAAAGGCAATCTAAAAAAACGCATTGCGCTTTTAAGCAGTATCGCTCTCTTTTTGATAGCGCTTGTCTGGATGGGCTTTCATCCAGGCGAAGAGGGTCGCTGGGCTGACCCAAGATTTTGGAACGCTTTTCAAATTACGATTTTCTTGCTTGGCTCGAGCGTTGTAGGTTCTTTTCTGGTCGGTTTACCCCTTGCCCTTCTTGCTAATGTTCAGTCACCTATCAAATGGCTAGGGCGTGTCGCTCTTTTACTACCCTGGGCCATGCCAAGAGCGTTTACCGGCTTAACCTTTGCCTGGCTTTTTCAAAGCGATTACGGAGTTATTAACGATATTTTTAGACGTATTGGCCTAAACAATCTATTTCATGCGATTTTAAACCCTGCCATTATTGGCGATAACGGTATTTTCTGGCTAGCGCGGGAAATGCCTGCGATTATTGCCGTAACCTTAACCATTATTTGGAAAACCTCTTCTTTTGTTGCCCTTATTTTACTAGCAGGTTTGCAATCCATTGATAAAAGTCTTTATGAAGCAGCCACTGTAGACGGAGCTAGCGCCTGGCAGCGTTTCTGGCGCGTCACCTTGCCACTGCTTAGACCTTCTATTGCAGTTGCCCTCATTTTTCGAACACTCACGGCCATTCAAACCTTTGATGAACCTTATGCCATGACCAAAGGTGGCCCTGGGCGCACGCTCGAGACCTTAGGCATGTATATCTATAACACCAATAATGCCTCTAATATTGGCTACGCGGCTGCCCTTTCTGTTCTTTTATTTGTAATTAGCCTAACGATTACTATCTTTTACTTACGCTGGATTTATAGCAATGATTGAAACGCACAGTTTACGCAACAAAATTCTCTTAAATATTGGCATCGTTTTGCTTATTATTGGGGGCGTTTTCCCGATTCTTTGGCTATTTCTCACATCACTAAAGCTAGATGGTGAACTCACTCGCTTACCTATTACCTATTTACCTGACGCCCCAACTCTGAGAAATTATGTCAGTGTGTTTCAAGATAATCCTTTTGGGCGCTTTCTTCTAAATTCTATTATTGTTTCCCTCAGCTCCACCTTACTGTGTGTGTTATTTTCAGCACTAGCAGGCTACGCCCTTGCAAGGCTAAAAATACCAGGAAGTCGCGCTATTCTTATTGGCATTGTTATGACCAGCATGTTTCCAGCACTGGTCTTACTGGTTCCCTTATACCGCCTATTTATTGGCGTAGAAATTCCTATATTAAGTATCTTTGTGAATTACCTCGAGCAACTGGGCTTTGGTAACTGGCCTACCGAAGTAACAACTCCCGGCTTACTTAATACCTACGCTGCTTTAATCATTCCTTATGTTGCCTTAAGCATTCCAATTTCAACTTTAACACTCACCAGTTTTTTCCAACTTATCCCCGAAGATTTAGAAAGTGCCGCCATGGTAGACGGTTCTTCGCGAATTGGTGCCTTGTTTCGCATTGTGGCACCCCTTTCTGCCCCTGGCATTGTGACGGCAGGTATTATTGTCTTTGTCAATTCATGGAATGAATTTTTGCTGGCGTTCACCTTTAATACGGCTATGAATATGCGCACCGTTCCCGTTGGCATTGTGCTTTATCAGGGTGAGTTTTCTTTTGACTGGTCCATTATTAGTTCGGCTCTCATTTTGGGTATTGTGCCTGTTGTCATTTTGATCATTTTCTTTCAGCAGCGCATTATCAGTGGTTTGACGGCGGGTGGCGTCAAGGGTTAGCTAGTTTTAGCATCTTCAAGCCTTCATCCTATATCCTATAGGAAATATTTCCATAAAGGCTCGAGCTTAAATCTAGCTAAGTAGCCAGAAAGGGTCATCGATGCCTTCATCTTTGCCTTTACCTGAAGACTTTAATCCTGAAACCTTTATGCTCAAAAAGGTCACCGAAAATGGTGTCTTTCATGAGTCCCGGGCTGGTGCGCGTTTGGCTGCCTCGCTGGTAGAAAATGGCAGCGCTGAAGACCTCGAGCTTGCCGAAAAGGTTATGGGCGTGGTGCTGTCCTGCCAGGAAACCGATAAAGCCGACCTTCACTACGGCAACTTTTACTGGATGCTTGAGGACAGTTTTGTTCAAGACTTAAATGCGGTTGAGTTTTGCCTTGAGCATCTTATCCCAATGATGCTTAAGCATGGCGCTAAACTAAAGAATGAAACCCAGGTTAAGGTTAAAGAGGCCATTCGGCTGGGTCTTTCGGAAATTGCCAAACTGGATGTCCTGGTGGCCTATACCAATATTTGCTTACTAGACATCGTAAATACCTGTCTGGGCGGCGAGCTATTGCAGGATAAAAAAATAGCCGAACGCGGCTATCAAAAACTCCGTGACTGGATGACGTTTACTGATTCAAATGGTACTGCCTTTGAATACAATAGCCCAACCTATACCAACGTTTGCATCAAAGCATTAAAGCAACTTGCCGATTACTCTACTTCTGAAGAAACCAGGGCTCGAGCCCGAACTGCTGCTGCCAAGCTTGGTCTAAGTGCCGCGCTACACCTTCATAGAGGTACAGGTCGCTGGGCGGGGCCACATAGCCGCGCCTATCATCCCTCGGTACTGTGCGAAACTCCGCCCGAACGCGAGCTTTTTGAAACCTGGCTCAGTATTGGGTCGCTTCCTGAGTGGTTAAGGGAAGTCATTGATGAGCCTGCTCTACCCTTTCAAATAACCGAGACTGCCTCGAGCGATAGACAGTCAAGCCTCACAACCTATCAAACCGCCGAATATGCCCTTGGCGTTGCCAGCAAAGAGTATAGCGGGCAATCGGATGTGCTCATGCTCCACTATAATTGCCCAAAAGCAGACAAGCCTGGGGTGCTTTACACGCGTTACCTGACCAATGAAAAATGGCTTGGTGATTTTTATCATGCAACTGATCGCACTAAATCTCGCAATATTTTAGATGAAGGCCAGTTTTATGGGGTACAGCAAGGTAGCAAAGCTATTGGGCTTTATACGCCAGGCAATCCAGGGCTTATCCATAGTGCCAAACTCTGCCTTATTTTGCTCGGGGAAGAAAAAGTCGAAGAAGTCTATCTGGGGGAGCAAAAGCTCGAGCGTAAAACCTTTGAATCTGATAAAAGCGAATGGGTCATACTGGTCAGCGGCGAGGTTTATATTGCCATCAAACCTTTAAGCAGAACAAATTTAGGTAAAACCGCACCCATGCGCCTTGTGGAGCGGCAAGGTGATCTGGTCTTAGAGCTTTATAACTATCTTGGTGAAGAAAAATCGTTTTGGGAGCTGGGTTGGCCTGGGTTCTTTTTTCAAGGCAAGCCTCAGTGTGGTTTTTATCTTGAGGTGGCTGCACGCAAAGACTATCCAGATGCTTTGGCTTTTGCCCAAACGCTTCAGCAAGGAAGCTTTAAGGATGCAACAGATGAAGCCGTCACCTTTAACGGCAGTCAGGAGCGTCGCTGGAGCGTACAGTATGAGCGCGGGAATGAGCGTTTGGGTATTGAGGTAGATCTTTTAACCTGGGCGCTTAAACGCCGCTGGACGCAAGCAGGAGAGCTGGGCTGGCCTATGTTGGAAAGCCCTATGGCTAAGCAAAATGCTACGGGAAAGCTCGAGCTTTTAGGCGCAAGCTTAAGCTGTAACCCCGAACCTGCCTGGCTCTACGCCAACCCTGACAAAGATCTTTATATAGCTGGATATCATGGCGATACCCCTACCCCCTTAAGCCTAAACCTACCTACAGGCAAAGTTGACCTCGCCTTAATGGGTATAGGAACCCTAATCTGGCATAAGGGTAAGGTCAGGGTAGACGCTTTAAAGGCTAGCGAGCCGCAGATTTCACACCTTAAGGAGTAGCTTGTGCAAACCCTAAGCCTAAGAACTGTTTTAGAAGCGCTGGCTTTTGAACTTAATGACCATCTGCCTAAGCAGATGTTACGCAAAGAGCACCCATACTACGGCGCCTTTATAAGCCCAGAAACAACCGTTGATGAGCCAGGGCATGGAGGAACCAGTCGTTTTATCATGACTTGTGGGCTAGTTGTTCTGGCTAGACTCAAAAACCCTGAACTTAATATAATGACGCCTCCAAATGAAGAGTTGCTCGAGCGTATGTCGCTTGCCGCTGATTATCTTTTAAGCGTTCAGCGCGAAACAGGTTTAATCGACCTGCGCAATGTCAACTATGACTCTGCACCTGACACAGGTTTTGCCATTCAACTGCTATCTGCACTTTATGAATTAGGTCAAGGGTATGCCCTATTTAAAGCCGTATTAGAGAAGTTAGGGCGTTTTATTCGCCGAGCAGCCCCTGGACTTATGACGGGTGGCTTTCACACCCCCAATCACCGCTGGGTCATTGTGGCAGCCCTAGCGCAAACGGTGGCACTGTTTCCAGGTATCGATGCTAAAGCTGTGATTCGTTCCTATTTGGACGAAGGTTTTGACGTTGATGAAGAAGGTACCTATCTCGAGCGCAGTATAGGTGTCTATGACGCCGTAACCAATCGTTCCCTTTTGCTTTTAGCCGAACACTGGCAGGGCAAAACTGACTTAGCAAAAATCAAAGAAGCGGTTACGAGCAATCTCCACTTTAATCTCCATTTCTTTCATGCCGATGGCACAGCTGAAACAGGCTTGTCGCGGCGTCAAGATTACGGTACACGCACTATCCCTCTACCGCTTATAGCATCCTATCTACACGCCAATGCCCTCTATCCTGACCCCCTGTTTGTCAAGCTTGCCGAATGGCTTTGGGAAAAAGCTCGGTTAAAAGAT
>JAHEBB010000206.1 GCA_024642575.1 Trueperaceae bacterium
GGCTTATTGATTTCAACGAGCAAAATCATGTTTCGGGCGTTGCCGATGTTGCGGGTACGCTTTACAAAGTCGGTGGCTTTGGCTTTTTTGCCTGGGCACTTCCTCTCTTACCAGCGGCAGCGCAAAGTGTTGGTGTCATTTTCCTAATTTTGTCGGCCGTAACTGCCTTATATGCTGCTATGATTGCCACTAAGCAAACTCACTTAAAACGCTTTTTAGCCTATGCATCGCTGGCACATATGGGGATTGTGGGCGTTGGTGTTTTTGGTCTTAATATTGCAGGTTTAAATGGGGCTGTCTTTTTACTGGCGGCGCAAATGCTGTCTACAGGCGGCCTCTTTTTAATTAGCGGCATGCTCTACGAACGCAGGGGTGATTTTGATATGACCGCTTACGGTGGTCTTTCCAAGAGTGCGCCTGCGCTGGCTGCCTTAAGCCTCTTTATTCTGTTTACCAGTATTGGTGTGCCCGGTCTGGCAAACTTCCCTGGGGAATTTATGAGCCTGATGGGCGCTTTTCAAGGCTACCCGTGGATTGCAGGTCTAGCGACCCTTTCAGTCATAGCTGCGGGTGTATATGGGGTCAATGCTTATCAAAGACTCTATCAGGGTGAGCAAAAAGAAGCGATTAAAGAAATTCGCTCAGCCGAGTTTTTGGTTCTAGTTCCTCTAATTGCAGGTATTTTGTGGCTGGGTCTTTTTCCTGCAAGACAGTTTGAACATATTGACCAACAATCAAGCTTGGTTGCTCAGCAGCTCGAGCTTGCGCAAGCATCAGATGTAAAACTGGCAGGAGGTCAATAATGTTTGGCATAGACTTAAACGTTGCAGCTTTTGCCCCTGCACTGGTTTTACTGATTGTGGCAGCCATGGGAACCATCTGGTCACTGTTTGAAGAAGAGGGCAGATTTATGGCCATGCTGGCATTAATTGGCGTGGTTATGTCGGCTCTCTTTAATTTGCAACTTCTTTTGGAAGGTAATGCTTCGGGTGAGTACCTCTCGAGCTTTGGCTTTAAGTATCTGGCAGATGCACCTGCTTTAGGCTTTAACTTTGTCATCTTGATTGGTACAGCCTTAGCCGTGCTTATTGCTTATGACTATTTGGAGCGTACCGAGCTAGATCATCCCGAATATTATCCGCTGATTTTGTTAAGCGCTTGTGGCGCTATGGTTATGGTTGCCGCCGGTGATCTTATCACTTTGGTCTTAGGGCTCGAGATTATGTCTCTGGCAGTTTATGTGCTCTCTGCCTGGCGACAAAATGCGCGTGAAAGCGAAGAAGCGGGCATGAAGTACTTTCTTCTTGGAGCCTTTGCGTCTGCCTTTTTGATTTATGGCATCGCCCTTATGTACGGTGCAACAGGTAGCTTTAGCTATGGTGCTATTGCCGCTGCCCTGCAAGCAGATGGTTTTTCCAATGTTTTATATGCCAGCCTTGGTGGCATGATGATTTTGGCGGGTCTTGGCTTTAAAGTTGCCTTTGCTCCTTTTCACCAGTGGGCACCAGATGTCTATACCGGTGCACCTACCAGTGTGACAGCTTTTATGAGTGTGGTCGTCAAGGCTGCTGCTTTTGCTGCACTCTTGCGGATTGCCTCGAGCTTCTTTGCTAGTTTGCCCCCTGTGCTTAGCCAAGTTTTGGTTGTCCTCATTGTCATGACGCTTGTTATAGGCAATTTGGGTGCGCTCTTACAGCAGGGCTTAAAAAGGATGCTGGCTTACTCGGCGGTAGCTCATGCTGGCTACCTAGGTATGGCAGTCTTAGCCGCTGGGACAAGTGGCACCAAAGCCGCTGTCTGGTATTTAACTGCCTATGCTCTCATGAATGCAGGTGCTTTTGCGGTCCTTTCACTTATGACAGATAAAAATGACTATGGGGATGCGCTCGAGCGTTTTGCGGGTCTGGGTCGCACGCGCCCAGGTTTGGCTGCTGCCTTAACCATCTTCCTGTTAAGCCTTGCGGGCATTCCGCTATTTGCAGGCTTTGTGGGTAAAATCCTGGTTTTTCAAGCTGCAATCAGTGCCGGTTATATTGGTTTGGCTGTCCTCGGGATTCTGACAAGTATTGTAGCCGTGGTTTATTACATTCGCCCGATTGCTTACATGTACTTTCGGGATAGCGAGTATCAAGCGCCGGATACCAAGAGTCGTGCAACTGGTGTTGCTATTGCCTTAGCTGCTATAGCTACCGTTGCACTTGGGATTTTCCCAGGCTGGTGGTACGGTCTTATTGATGCGGGTAAGAGCATTATTGCTGGTTTTTAAGCTTTAAGAAAGCATTGGCGTTTTGAGCAGTGCCTCTTTAAAAGGAGGCACTGTTTCTTTTGGGTTTCACCTAGCTCATTAATAGGGTAGACTAACTGGCTGTGCGCATCGGATTTGTTACCCAACTGCTATGGTCTCGCTACGGAGAGTTTTGGGTCAAGCTTTTTGCTGAATTTGACGCTGAGATTCATTTTGCAGATAAAGAAGACAGTCTCAAACTTTTTGAAGATGAGCGCCTAAGTAGTATCCCTGGTTGGGCTTTTAGAATGGCAGTTGCCCAAGGTTTGAGCTTAGCTGATGTTGATATTTTGGTTGTTCCTGACTTAAACAGTGGCGACTTCGGTCAAAAGGCCAGTGCGCAAGACCCCTGGATTGCAAATTTTCCTGAAACTTTGGCGAGTCAATTTTCTGGCTTAGCGCAAATTATGGCGGTGCCTGTGTCGTTAGGGCCTGGAATTGAAGGTCTTGTAACCACCAAGCTTATGAATCTAAGCCGTGATCCTACCAAAGCCAGACGTGCCTTAGAAAGACATCGGGGGCGTCTTAAAGCTCAGCGTTTTAGCGAACCTCGCTGGCTAAAGCGCGCATCTGAAAAAGAACTTGTGGGTCTTTTGGCTCAGCCCTGGATAAATATTAAAGCAGAGCTAAACTTGCCTGATACTAGCTATGTGATTAGTCAAACGGAACTTGACCCTCAGGTTTTACGCAGTGAAGGTCAGCGCTATGATGACAAACTTATTCCTACTGATCAGGAAGTCATTGGTGCGGCAAGGCTTATGGCACGGCGTGGCAGTGTAGACAGACTTATATTTATTGCTGATAAAGATGCAGGGGCTGATTTGAACCTTTATGCGCGCTTACAAAAGTTGGTTCATAAACCGCTCGAGCTCATTTACCTGCAAGACCTTACAAACCCTCAGCAACTTGTGATAAGTTTTTAAGCAGTCATGATTTTTTTGCTCGTAGTCGCAGCCATCGGCACGGCTATTTTTGCCTTTATCAATGGTTTTGGTGCTTGGTTGGTTTCACGGCGCAAACCCTGGATTGCCGTTTTGTTTTTGCTTGCGGCAGCCTTATTGGCAGTTGCCTTTGGAGGTCTGGTTGGGTTTTTCCCTTATACGCGTATTTTGCTGGGCTTTGGTCTAGGTCTTGCCTGGCTGGCCTCATTTCTAAATGCTCATATCGTATTGGGTAATGTGGTCTGGCGTTATCATGTTATTCGAGGGATTTTGGCTATTGCTATTTATGTTATTGCTGATTTTGGCTTAGGTTAGCCAGCTATTTACCCTTTGATTTAAGAACAATCGAGTTTTACAAATCACTTTAAATCTGAATTAAGCAAATTCAAGTTGTCTTTCCAATAATCTTTGCTGGTGCGATGATTATTGGAAGCTAGGCGAGTTTAAACCAATGCGCTAAGTTTGATGTTTTACCTTTTAACCGCTAAAGATTGAACCACTTTCTGTATTTTTCCTAGGGTTCTCTTACGTTTAAGCTATTAACTTTGTGTTAGACTTTCGCGGTGGAGATACCTAATCTAGAAACCTACTTTCCGCTGATACAGCAGCTAAGTTTTGGCGCTTTGGCAGGCTATTTCGCGGGTTACGCCTTAAAAAAAGTGGGTAAAGTTATGGCCCTTGTTTTAGGTTTATTCTTCATTGGGTTACAGATTTTGGCCTACTATGGGTTCGTGCGTATCGACTGGATAGAGGTACAAAATCGCGTCAATCCGCTTTTGGGTAGTGACTCCCTTGGGCAGATGTGGCAACGCCTTGTTAATATCTTGACCTATAATGTCCCTTTTGCCGTTGCCTTCGTTCCTGCTTTGCTTCTTGGCTTACGCAAGGGCTAGTTGCTAAGACTAATCTCAATAAAATGATTTAAGTTAATGTGGAAAATATGAGTCTTAAGGGCTCAAGCTACTTGACATTAACCTAAGAGATGAGATAGACTCTTGCTTGCTTAGCACTCGAGCCTTGAGACTGCTAAAACTATTTATAATCCTAACATATGGAGGCTAAACATGGCACTAAAACCATTAGGCGATAAAATCATCGTCGAAATCGTCGAAGAACCCCAACAAACCGCAGGTGGTATTTTCTTACCCGATACTGCCAAAGAAAAAAGTCAACGGGGAAAAGTTCTTTCTGTAGGCCCAGGTAAAGTTCTCGATAATGGAAACCGTGAACCTATGGATGTAAAAGTCGGCGATACGGTTGTATTTGCAAAATATGGCGGCACTGAAATCTCAATTGATGGCAAAGATCTTATGATCATGAGCCTTCGTGACATTCACGCCATAGTTGACTAAGCAAGACCCAAAGTTTTAACTAAGAAACTCAAAAAAAACAGCAAAACTTAATTTTAAGGAGAAATCTAAATGGCAAAAGAACTCATCTTCAAAGAAGAAGCACGTCGCGCTTTAGAGCGTGGTGTGAATGCGGTGGCTAACGCCGTAAAAGTAACCCTCGGCCCCAAAGGCCGTAATGTTGTGTTAGAGAAAAAATTTGGTAGCCCCACGATTACCAAAGATGGTGTTACCGTAGCTAAAGATATTGAACTGAGCAACCACCTTGAAAATATTGGTGCTAAACTTATTATTGAAATCGCTTCAAAAACCAATGATATTACTGGTGACGGTACGACCACCGCAACCGTTTTAGGCCAAGCTATTGTTAAAGAAGGTCTGCGCAACGTTGCCGCTGGCGCTAACCCACTTGCACTCAAGCGTGGCATTGACAAAGGCGTAGAAGCTGCCATTGCTGAGATTCGTAAGATGGCTAAAGCTATTGAAACAACTGAAGATGTTGCCAAAGTTGCTTCGATTTCAGCAAACGATGCCGATGTAGGCCAACTTATTGCTGACGCCATGGACAAAGTAGGTCGTGACGGTGTTATTACGGTTGAAGAATCAAAATCACTTGATACTGATCTTGATGTCGTTGAAGGTATGCAGTTTGATAAAGGTTACCTAAGCACTTATTTCATTACTGACAGTGACGCTATGGAAGCTGTTTTAGAAGATGTTTTCATTCTTATCTACGAGAAAAAAGTTGGTGCACTAAAAGATCTTCTTCCCGTCTTAGAGCAAGTTGCTCAAACAGGCAAACCTCTTCTTATCATTGCTGAAGATGTCGAGGGCGAAGCTCTTGCTACCCTGGTTGTTAATAAACTTCGTGGCACTTTAAATATTGCTGCGGTTAAAGCTCCTGGCTTTGGTGATCGTCGTAAGGAAATGCTTAAAGATATTGCTTCTGTAACAGGTGGCGAAGTTATTTCTGAAGATATGGGTCACAAGCTTGAAAATACCAAGCTAAACCAACTTGGTCGTGCCAAGCGTGTTCGTATTTCTAAAGAAGAGACAACCATTATCGAAGGTAATGGCTCAGCTGATGAAATTCAAGCAAGAGTCAAAGGCATCCGTGCTGAAATTGAAAATACGGATAGCGATTATGCTCGCGAAAAACTGCAAGAGCGTCTTGCCAAACTTGCAGGTGGTGTAGCTGTTATTCGTGTCGGTGCTGCAACTGAAACCGAACTTAAAGAGAAAAAGCACCGTTTTGAAGATGCCCTTTCAACTGCCCGTAGTGCTGTTGAAGAAGGTGTTGTGGCCGGTGGTGGCGTAACTCTGATTCACGCCGTATCTTCTGTTAAAGTCGTTGCTGAAAAACTCGAAGGTGATGAGCGTACAGGTGCCATGATTCTTATGCGTGCCCTTGAAGAACCCGCACGTCAAATTGCTATTAATGCAGGCGCTGAAGGTAGCGTTGTTGCCAATGCTATTAAAGAAAAGAGCGACGGTCGCTATGGTTATGATGCTGCTAATGATGTCTTTGTCAAAGACATGATTAAAGCCGGTATCGTTGACCCTGCAAAAGTTACGCGCATTGCCTTACAAAATGCTGCTTCTATTGGTGCTTTACTTCTTACCACTGAAGCTGTTATTGCTGACAAACCAGAAAAAGAAGCCCCAATGGCTGGTGGTGGCGCTCCTGATATGGGCGGCATGGGTGGTATGGGCGGTATGGACTTCTAAACCGAAATTCAAACCCGTTTTTAAACGCGCATCTGAAAAGGTGCGTGTTTTTTTATGGGCTCGAGCTTTTCAAAAGGTTGCAAGATAAGCTTTGGCCTTTTCCAATCTTTTCTCCAAACTCTCTAACCCTGTATCTAGTTTCAAATGCGGCACTGTGAGAGGTTCCCATAAATCTTTTAACAGAAAATAGACGCGGCTATCAGCTTCAGTGTGATCTCTACGTTGAGTAACTCTTGCCAGCGAGATTTCATCGTTTGCGTAGCAGTGAATGAAAGCTAGAGCTAGTTTTTGATTTTGAGCGAGATAAGCAATTACTTGACGTTGCAAATGGTTGTTAAAACTGCCATCTATGATAATGCTTTTACCAGAGTCAAGTAAAAGGTTTGCCTTTTTAGCAATTTCTTGATAAACCGATAGTCTCGAGCCTTCATCATAGTGACCAAGTTTCTGCATCTTTTCTCTTAGTTCATCTGTGCTGAGTCGAGGAATGTCAAGCTGCTTTGCAAGTGCTTTAGAAAAATAAGTCTTACCTGAGCCTGGTAGGCCACAAATGGCGATTAACAAAATTTCCCCTTCAAAGCTCGGCGTTCAAATTTGCATATCTATTTAGTTTAACATGTGATAGTTTGAAGCTGACTTTTGAGAATTTTCATGCCTAGCCTTTAATTATTTATACTCATTGATTTTGGAGGATCCTTTGCTGGGGTTTAAAGCCAACACGCATTTAAGGGTAATATTGTATATAGGCCAACTATATTTTGCTATGTTTATTATGGGTTGTAGTTCTAAACAACCCGTTATCCTTATCCCTGACCCTCAAATACCTGATCCAGTTACGCCTGTAACATCACCACCTTTACCTCCTACCAAAGAGAGACCTAATTTTCTTTTTATAATCAGCGATGATCAGTCTTGGATTCATACGTCTAAAGCAGGCTATCCACTTATTTCTACACCTAACTTTGATGAGATAGCAAATACAGGAATCTATTTTGAAAGGGCCTTTGCTGCAGCACCGTCTTGTACACCTTCTCGTTCAGCGATTTTGACTGGAGAAGAGTTTTGGCAACTTGAATCAGGAGCATTGTTATTAAGTGATTATCCGACTGAAAAAATTTCTTATCAAAACCTGCTTGAGCAGGCTGGTTATGTAGCCGGATTTACTGGCAAAGGCTGGGGCCCTGGTCAAATTGCTAAGGGGTATAGACCAACAGGAAACTCTTATAATACACATAGAATTTCCTCCGGTGATAATAAAGGTGAAGCAGATTTAGTTCCTAATTTCGAAGACTTTTTGAGTTCGCTCACAAAAGATGTTCCTTTCTCGTTTTGGGTTGGTTCTAAAGACCCACATAGACCCTTTAACTCAAATCCCGTGAACCGATTCATAGGGCAAGATATGACAGGGTTACTGCCAGATTTTTTGCCCGATACTGAGAGAATAGAGCTAGATCTCTCTGCATATTTAGACGAAATCGAGCATTTTGACTATGAACTTGGAGAAATAATCGGCCTTTTAAAGCGTTATGACCGCTTTGAGAATACAGTTATTGTGGTGACTTCTGACAATGGTATGGATTTCGCTAGGGGAAAACCACAAAATTATACCTATGGGGTTCAAGTGCCGTTAGCTATTTACTGGACGGGTCTTGATACTAAGGGCATAACGATTGACGATTTTATTCAGCTTTCAGATATAGCACCGACCTTCATTGAGTTGGCAGGTGTTAGCGTTCCTTCTGAAATGACAGGTGAGAGCTTGGTACCTTACATGAAACTTGCTGAGAAACCGAGACTTGATCAGCAAGAACGTGATGCAGCATACGCAGGCTATGAACGCCATGCTCCCTTTATAAGAGAGGGAGAAAAGAACCTCAATTACCCTAGGCGCTCGCTATATACCAAAGACTTTGTCTACATCCATAATTATCATCCAGAGCGTTGGCCAGCAGGAGACCCTCCCATAGCCCTTGAAGGTCACTCAGCTGACCTAAGTGATAAGCAAGGTAATCCGCTCGAGCCTTACTATAGTCTTTCTATAGCTAAACGACCCGAAGAAGAATTATACGATTTGAGAAATGACCCTGACCAGTTGGTTAATCTGGCTGCAGATACGAGCTACGCCAATGTATTAAAGACTTTAAGAGAGCGGTTATTAGCAAAACAACTAACAACTCAAGACCCAATCATTGTTAAAGATATTGACTATTTTCAACAGTTTCCCTCCCATCCCTAAGTGAAATTTAAATCCCAAACTGGATGCGGTACTATTTAAGAGTGTGTGAAAATGATCTAATCTCAGCTAGGTGTTAATAAATGATGCCTCTTGAATCTCTTTGGAGTATATTCCCCGAGGCTTGCCTCGAATATCAAAAGAATCAAAGTAAACGAGCGTTAAGCGATGTTTACGAGATTCCTAAGTGGGGGACAAAAGTCGAATACAGAAGAGGAGGTCAAGAGATTTAAAGTGAATATTTTTAAGAAGATGTCTGAGATGGTCAAGGCCATGCCTGAAAAAAGACTTATACCTTCTTAAATGAGATGAGAGTTTAAGAACTTTGGTTCTGGAATCATGTAGCCATTCACCAATATGATGTGCCCAAGCAAAAGCGAGTGCTAAAATCGTAAACAAGGAATTGAGCTTAGTAGGATCAGATATGTGCGTAGCTTCAATATTGAAACCCGTTTTCTTGAGAGCAGAAAAAAGCATCTCAATTTCCCAGCGCTTCTTGTAAGCAGTAAAAGCAGAAGCAGGATTTCTATTGCTCACAATAATGACGTAATCCTTCTTGCTTATTTTCATACCTGCAAGTCTTAAACGGCATCCGTAAATGGTGTAGGTATTTTGCAGAAGCCTTAGCTCTCCTGTTGGTAGATGCGCAAATAAAGCATAAACACTACACCAGTTGTCAATCAGGCT
>JAHEBB010000716.1 GCA_024642575.1 Trueperaceae bacterium
ATTTACTCACACGACTTAATTTTAAAAATCTGCTTGATTTTCATGCTGCTAATCAAAGTATGGCAACCATGGCCGTGCGTGACTATGATGTACAAATTCCTTTTGGTGTCATTCATGCTGAAGGTTCAAACATTAAAGAAATTGCTGAGAAACCAACGCAACGTTATTTTGTCAATGCAGGCATTTATGTTTTAAATCCGTCTTGCTTAGATTATGTGCCAAAAGATCAGCTTTATGACATGACCTCACTCTTTCAGACCCTTTTAAGTGAAGGGCAAAAGGTAAGTAATTATCCCATTCATGATTATTGGTTAGATATTGGGCAAATATCAGATTTTCAGCAGGCCAAACTTGATTTTAGCGAGCACTGGTTAAAGCCTTTGGGGGATAAGTCGTGAAGCTTTATGTGGTTCATGCTATAGATACCGAAGGCCCCCTTTATGAGTCACTGGAGGCAACCTTTGAGCGTTTGGAGAAGATCATTGGTTTAAAGCTCGAGCCTTCTCGCAAAACGCTTGAGCAACTACGGAGTAAAGAACTTGACTTAGGTGGCAAAGAAGATGCCGCTGCCCTCGTTGTCTCCCCTCAACTTCTAAACTACAACGACAGCTGGGACAAAGTGGACGCCATGCTTGATGAGATGCTCAGCCCTGAGTACCGCCAGCGCTACGCTGACCCGACGGGGCGTGGCTGGGTTTACAACTGGTTTATTGTTGACCACATCGGCTATGACATTAACCCCAGACGCCGTGATATGGGCTATCACAATATTTTTGATCACTATAAGAGTCTCTTAAAAGAAACCAACTCAGCCGATGAAATCAACTGGCACTTTCACCCCATGTCTACGTACAAAGAGGCACATATTTGCGCGACTTCTTATTTGCGCTCGCCGCATCTTTTAGAAACGCTGGCACGAAGAATCATTGATAGAGGCTGGTTTCCAAGCAGTTTTCGCCCGGGCTTTCACGCTGAGCGCCCTGACGCTCACTGGTTTTTAGAACAGTGGCTACCTTTTGATTTTGCCAATCAAGCAACGCAAGCTGATGTCGCCGCGCAACAAGACGTTGCAGGGGGCCGACTTGGTGACTGGCGACGCTCGCCCAACGATTGGTCACCTTATAACCCTGCCCATGATGACTACCAGACAGCAGGCAATTGTAGGCGCACAATATTTCGCTGCCTCAATGTTGGTACAAGATTCAAGCTGCTTGATGAAGCCGAAGTTGAGCGTGCTTTTGGTAGAACTGCCAGGGGTAAACCGACGATTTTGGCCTTTACCAATCATGACTTTAGAGATATGCGAACTGATGTGGCAGAGACCTATGCACTTATTCAAAAGGTAGCAAAGCGTTACCCCGAAGTAAAGTGGCAGAACTCAGGGGCAAAAGAAGCGGCAAGGGCGGTTTTAGGTAGAGAAAATAAGAGGGAGTTTAAGTTAGATGTTAGGCTCGAGCGCAACCAACTCGAAGTAAAAGCCAATCACGACAGTTTTGGCCCTCAGCCTTTCTTAGCCATCAAAACGCACGATAAGCGCTACCTGACCGATAACTTTGATTTGCAAAGTCCCAGACGCCACTGGACCTATACGTTTGATGCTGATACCGTTCCTTTAACAAGCATCGAGTCTTTTGGCATAGCCAGCAACGATCTAAACGGTTCAACCCATGTTTTAACGTTTACGCCCGAAGGCAACCTAATCCTTGATAAGCAGTATCATGATAAAACTTGGTAAAAGCTTTCGCTGTTTTGCTTAAGCAAAACAGCCGAGCAAAGTGAGCAGAAACCCCCAAACGAAGATGAGCAAAGAATCCCTAGCTGACATCGAACATTATTTTGACCGACTCTGGCCTATTTTGCGCAGCATTACAGGTAAAGGAGTTAGAGAGACACATGAGATTTTGGGGGAGTTAGTTAAGCTCGAGCGCTTCGAAATCCCAACAGGCAAAAAAGTCTTTGACTGGGAAATCCCTATGGAATGGCTTATCCGAGAAGCTTATGTCATTAACCCAAACGGCAAACGCATTTTAGACATTTTTGAAAATAATTTGTACCTGATAAATTACTCCAGCCCTTTTCAGGGCATGCTAAGCCGGGCCGAACTTGATAAACACCTGCACAGCTTACCCAATCAACCCGACGCCATCCCCTACTTAACTTCTTATTACAAAGAACGGTGGGGCTTTTGTTTGAGCCAAAAGCAAAGGGATGCTTTGCCTGAAGGAGACTATAAGGTCGTCATTGACAGCGAATTTGTTAATGGTTCTTTAACGTTGAGTGAAGCCGTTCTTGAAGGCGAAACCAAGCAAGAGGTTCTGATTTCTACCTACACCTGTCACCCTTCGCTAGCCAATAATGAACTTTCTGGCCCTTTGGTTGCTGCTTTTTTGTACAAGCGTTTGGCGAAGCTCAAAACCCGCCGCTTGACTTACCGTTTTGTCTTTTTGCCTGAAACCATTGGCGCACTGGCTTACCTTTCGCTAAGAGGTGAACATCTCAAGGAAA
>JAHEBB010000207.1 GCA_024642575.1 Trueperaceae bacterium
ACCTTTAGTGCCTCAGGCATTAGGCTAAGTAAGCGGTCATAATAGCCCATCCCGTAACCTAGCCTTGAACCAGTACGGTCAAAAGCTAAGCCAGGCACAAGGACCAGATCTATGCATTTTGTTGGAATAATAGGTGCGTCTTTTTTAGGCTGATAGTATCCAAAAGGATGACGCTCTAAGTCATTATTTAAGGCATGAATGCTTAGATGGGGTTCGGGCTTATCGTGTGTTCGGGTGGTATAGAACATCTTGCTTGTATCTTTGTGAAGTGACTCTAAAGTAAATTCAGTACCAAATGCAAGATAGCTAAGAATATGCTGAGCATTTTGATAGACTTTTGCATTTTTAAGATGCTGGATGATTTTTAAGGCAATTTCAGATTGCAGTCCTGAACGTCGCTCTTTTGCCCAGCTGCGCCATGTTTGCTTGTTATTGCTTAATTCAGGTGAATACACAAGTATTAGTGTAACTGGTTTAATTTGAAAGTTATCCCCCTAAAACGCTTTCTAAGGGTCTTAGGGGGATTTCTAATAGATTAAGAATACTTAACTTAAGCTAAATCAAAGCGGTCAAGATTCATGACTTTCGTCCATACCGCGATAAAGTCATGAACAAACTTTTCTTCTGAGTCGGCACATCCATAAACTTCAGCAAAGGCGCGTAGCTGTGAGTTAGAGCCAAAGATCAAATCAACTCGAGTGCCCGTCCACTTCACATTACTGCTTGTACGGTCGCGCCCTTCAAAAACTTCAGCATCGTCAGAGGTTGCTACCCACTCCGTACGCATATCCAGTAGATTCAAAAAGAAGTCATTTGTGAGCATGTTGGGACGATCTGTAAAAACGCCATGCTTTGATTGGTTATAGTTCACACCCAATACGCGCAAGCCACCTATCAGAACGGTCATTTCTGGTGCTGTGAGGGTTAATAGTTGTGCTTTATCAATCAGCAAGGCTTCAGCAGACACTGTGAATTTCGTTTTAAGGTAATTGCGAAACCCGTCAACAACAGGCTCGAGTACTTCAAAGGCTTCGACATCCGTCTGCTCTTGAAGTGCGTCTGCACGACCAGCTGTGAAGGCTACGGTAACATCATGCCCTGCTCTATGTGCGGCTAGCTCTACAGCTGCACTGCCAGCTAGCACAATGAGATCAGCAAGAGAAACCTTTTTGTTGGAGGTTTGAGAATTGTTGAAGTCTGTCTTGATGCTTTCCAGTTTTGCTAATACCTTTTTTAGCTGCTCTGGTTGGTTTACTTCCCAAGCGTTTTGAGGTTCAAGGCGAATGCGTGCGCCATTAGCCCCACCACGCATATCAGAACCTCGGAAGGTAGATGCAGACGCCCAAGCTGTTGAGATGAGTTCAGCGCTTGATAAGCCTGAGGCTAAGATTTTTTCTTTTAGCAAAGCAATATCTGTATCATTAATGAGCGCATGGTCAACAGGAGGAATAGGGTCTTGCCAGATTAACTCTTCACTGGGTACTTCTTTACCCAGTAAACGCACATGTGGCCCCATATCGCGGTGTGTCAGTTTGTACCACGCTCGAGCGAAAGTATTTGCAAATTCATCAGGGTTAGCATGAAAGCGACGTGAGATTTTTTCATACTCAGGGTCCATACGCATTGCCATATCTGCTGTGCTCATCATGAGTGGAACGGATTTACCAGATCCATCAACTTCGGGTGCATGATCTTTTTCAGCCAGGTTCTTTGCTACCCACTGTTGTGCACCAGCGGGGCTTTTCCTTAATTCCCACTCATAGCCAAATAAGACATCAAAGTACCCCATATCCCACTGGATTGGGTTAGGCGTCCAGGGGCCTTCAAGACCACTACTAATCGTATGAATGCCTTTGCCACTCTCAAAATTATTTTTCCAACCAAGTCCTTGCAGTTCAATGCCAGCTGCTTCTGGCTCTCTTTCAACATGCGAGGCAGGAGCAGCACCGTGCGTTTTACCAAACGTGTGTCCTCCTGCGGTGAGTGCCACAGTTTCTTCATCATTCATGGCCATGCGAGCAAAGGTCTCGCGAATATCACGTGCAGAAGCAAGCGGGTCTGGGTTACCGTTTGGCCCTTCAGGATTGACATAAATCAAGCCCATTTGTACGGCTGCAAGGGGTCTTTCTAATTCACGATCTCCTTCATAACGTTTATCGCCAAGCCACTCAGATTCTGGGCCATAGTAAATATCTTCTTCAGGTTCCCAAATATCAACACGACCACCGCCAAAGCCAAAGGTCTTAAACCCCATAGATTCTAGGGCGCAGTTGCCTGTGAGGATGAGTAGATCAGCCCATGAAATCTTCTTGCCATATTTTTGCTTGATTGGCCACAGTAATCGACGTGCTTTATCCAGGTTTACATTATCTGGCCAGCTATTAGTAGGCGCAAAACGCTGCGAACCTGTGCCACCACCACCACGACCATCACCTGTGCGGTAAGTACCTGCTGAGTGCCAAGCCATACGGATGAAAAACGGTCCATAGTGACCATAATCAGCAGGCCACCAGTCCTGGGAATCGGTCATAAGGCCATAAAGATCTTGTTTGATTGCATCAAGGTCAAGGCTTTTGAATTCTTCCGCATAATTAAAATCCTCTCCCATTGGGTTGCTTAGGGACGAATGTTGATGCAAAATTTTTATATTAAGCTGATTTGGCCACCAATCTTTATTGCTAGTGCCCCCACCTGCCGCATGTTTAATTTCTGTACCTGTAAATGGACATTTACTCATCGCTGCCTCCTTGAAAGTTAAAGGGAAACCTACCCTTTTAGCTTTAATGATATATCACTTAAAAATTTTTCTCTTACGCTCTACAATACCTTTTCGCCTTACAAATCATAAAGGGTTAGTCCCGTTACTGGGGGTACAAGTCCTAGCAGATTAACTTTTTAGAGGATAAATTCCAACTGCGAAATAGTCTGTTTAGCACGTTATACCTCAAAACAAACATGTAGCTGACTCGTTATTTTCTGATATAAATAATAAAGTCTGTTATTGACTCATAAAATGGCAGTAGACACCCTAAATTTAGAATGTCTACGACCAAGCTGCTTGTTTTATCAATGTTGAAGCTAGGTTTCTTGCAAGACGACAAAGATTTCGTCCTTTTCAATACTTGTTGTGTACAGCTTGATTTTCTTTACAGCAGGCAAACTAGGTCTGCCTGTTTTTAAATCAAAGCTGGCACCATGATACTGGCACTTGACTTTGCCTTCTAAGAGTTCGCCATCTTCCAGTGGAAAACGTGCATGGGTACATTGATTAGGAAGGGCGTAAAATTGCCCTTCCTGATGAACAATTAAAAAGTCTTGATCAGCAACCGTGACGGCTTGCATAGAATTCTCAGGAAAGTCGCTGATAAGTCCAATCAAAAAGCGTGACTCTGTCATCTAAGCTTTAGAGTTTTTCTTTAACGCCAGGAACCCCAAGTTTGGCCTGGACAATGCGCTCAACATATTCGGCAACTTTAGGCAAAGTAACACGGCTGGTGACCTCATAAAGGAAGCTGGTCACCAGAACATGCTCTGCTACCTCAGGTTTTAGACCGCGGCTCATCAGATAAAAGCGCTGATCTTCGGGCACAGGGGAGATGGTTGAGCCGTGAGAGCATTTGACATCATTCGCTTTAATCTCGAGCTGAGGAATGCTTACAGCCTCAGATTCTGTATCTAAAAGAAAGTTGCGATTTGTTTGATAGGCGTCCGTTTTTTGTGCGCCTTCATCGACCACAATGATGCCCGAATAAACGGTTTGGGAAGCGTCTCTTAAAGCACCTTTAAAGAGCAAATCGCTAAAAGCATGGTCTTTAACATGATGTTGCAAGGTGTACTGATTAAAGTGCTGACCTTTATCGGCAAAGTAGAGTCCGAGCATTTCGGATTCGCTACCAGGACCATTTAAAACGCTTTCAACTTCAGAGCGAGCGGCATCAGCACCTAAATTAACCGTGAGGCTTTCTAAACGGCTATTGCGATCAAGTTTGGCTACCATTTTGCTCAAGTGAGTGACGCTACGACTCCAGTTTTGTAAGTTCACATAGCGAAGTTTGGCACCATCTCCCAAAATGAGTTCTACGGCTGCATCAACAAATAAACGTTCCGCAAATTCTTCGCTGGTATATTCATCTATAAAGGTAGCTTTGGAATTGGCTTCAAGGACGATTAAGGTTCTATTGGCTGTTAAGCCACCTCTATCGGCACTGTGAAAAGCACCAAGAGGAAGCTCGAGCTCAGTATTTTTAGGGACATAAACAAAAGTGCCATTTTCCCAGAGGGCTGAATTTAAAGCGGTGTACTTGGTTTGAGTGGCGTTCACCACGCTATAAAGATGCTTTTTAACCAAGTCTTCGTGTTCTTTTAGAGCCGTGCGCAGATCGGTAAAAATTACGCCTGCCTCGGTAATATTGGCCTCATAATGAATAACTTTATTACCTTTATGAACAATACTTCCCTCGGCGTCTGAGTCGGTGATGCGCATTTTGATACGCTCAGAGGTTTCCTCGGATTTTGGCGCGTCGATGAGCTCGAGCCCATCGAGCTTAAATCGGTTGAGCTGCGTATAACGCCAGTTTTCATCTCGGTGTGTAGGCCAGGGCATTTTGTCAAAGCTACGCAGTGCAGCAGCGCGCTCTTCTGCTAACCATGCAGGCTCGTTGTATTTTTTTACGAGTGCATCAACACTTTGTTGAGAAATAACGGGGTTGTCAGTAAGATTTGCCATACAGTTTGCATAAAGAAAAATCCAATATTAGCTATCCTCAATTGTTTATTGAGAGCTTAGACCTGAGATAGCTGATCTATGATTTTTAACCTACGCTACCCTCCATCTCCAGTTCAATCAGGCGGTTGAGTTCGACCGCATACTCGAGTGGTAATTCTTTGGCGACAGGTTCTAAAAAGCCGCGAACAATCAAAGCGGCAGCTTCATCTTCAGGAATACCGCGACTCATAAGGTAAAAAATTTGTTCATCGTTTAGCTTTGACACCGTTGCTTCGTGACCGACATGGGCAGTTTTTTCATTGATTTCAATATAAGGGTAGGTATCGGTTTTGGCGTGCTCATCTAAAAGAAGGGCGTCACATTCGACATTGCTGCGAGCATTATAAGCACCTTCATGAATTTGTACGAGACCACGGTAGCTGCTGCGTCCACTGCCTTTAGAAATAGATTTGCTGACCACACTGCTGCTGGTATTAGGGGCAACATGAACCATTTTGGCACCAGCATCTTGCCACTGTCCATCACTGGCAAAGGCAATTGACAGCACTTCACCACGTGCGCCCTCTTCCATAAGGTAGCAGCTAGGATATTTCATGGTGGTTTTGCTACCTAAGTTGCCGTCAAGCCAGCCCATGCTTGCATTTTTATAAACCATGGCGCGTTGTGTTACAAGGTTAAAAACATTGTGTGACCAGTTTTGGATGGTTGTGTAACGTGCCCTAGAACCTTCTTTAACAATGATTTCAATGACACCACTATGAAAGGCGTCAGTGGTGTAAGCAGGCGCGGTGCAGCCTTCAATATAGTGAAATTTTGAGCCCTTTTCACCAATGATAAGCGTACGTTCAAATTGCCCAGCGCTTTGCGCATTAATCAAGAAATAGGCTTGAAGGGGTACTTCAATTTCTACGCCTTCGGGTACATAAACAAAAGAACCGCCTGACCACACGGCGCTATTTACTGCCGCAAAGTAATTATCTTCGGGAGGTACAACCGTGGCAAAATGCTCTTTAAAAATTTCTGGGTACTCTTTTAGGCCCGTATCGGTATCAAGAAAAATAACGCCTTGCCGCGTCCACTCTTCTTTAAGTGAGTGATACACCATTTCAGATTCGTACTGAGCACCTACGCCAGCCAGAATGCGTTGCTCGGCTTCGGGAACACCAAGGCGTTGATAAGTCTTGCGAACTTCTTCAGGAATCTCTTCCCAATTATCAGTGGTGCCTTGTCTGTCTTGTGGGCGAATATAGAAGTAGATTTCATCAAAATTGAGCGTATCAACGGTGCTTGGCCCCCACTTCGGGCGACCTTTTTTCTCGGCGATTTCTAAAGCTTTTAAGCGGAATTTTAGCATCCACTCGGGTTCATTTTTCATATAGCTTATTTGCTCAACGACACGTTTGCTTAGGCCTTTTTCAGAGCGAAAAGCGTAATTTTCAGCTAGTCTAAAATTGTATTGGTTTTCGTGCGTCATGCCCTCGAGCTTGGCAGCATCTGGATGATCTAAGGGTAAATCAGACATCTCTAGTCCTTTCAAATGAATCTAAAAGCATAAGGGTTTTTAAGCAGCCAACTGACTGGTAATCCAGTCATAGCCTTTTTCGTCAAGTTCCATAGCAAGTTCTTTAGAGCCCGTTTTAACAATCTTGCCTTTAACCATAATGTGTACGACATCAGGCACAATATAGTTAAGTAAGCGCTGGTAGTGCGTAATCACTAAGGCACCAAAATCAGGACCTCTTGCAGCGTTGACCCCTTGAGACACTGTTTTGAGGGCATCTACATCTAAACCCGAATCCGTTTCATCTAAGATGGCATACTTTGGTTTCAGTACCAGGAGTTGCAAAATTTCACTGCGTTTTTTCTCACCGCCACTAAAGCCTTCATGCAAATTTCTTTCCAGGATCGAATCATCCCAGTTGAGCTCTTTTATGGCGGCCTGTAAGGTTTCGTAAAATTCCATGACGCCAATTTCATCATCTTCGTCGCGGCGAGCATTAAGAGCTAAACGCAAAAAGTTAGCAATAGACACACCAGGAACCTCTACGGGGTATTGGAAAGCAAGATAAAGACCTGCCCTGGCGCGCTCATCTGCTTCCATGCCTAAGATACTTTCGCCGTCAACTAAAATGTCACCTTCGGTAATTTCATAGCTGGGGTCACCTGCAATAATTTTCGCAAGCGTACTTTTTCCAGACCCATTAGGCCCCATAAGCGCATGGACCTCGCCTTTAGGGATTATCAAATCTAAACCTTTAAGAATGCTTTCACCATCAACTACGCGGGCATGGAGGTTTTTTATCTCGAGCCTGTTTTTAGTCATTGTTTCACCTCGTTGCTTTATCTTCTTCCAAGAATCCATTTTCGGATTCATTCCGATTTTTAGTATACACAGATAAGGGGCTAATGTCGAGTAATCTACTCGGATATAGATTAGTCTAAAACTTAAATACAAAGCAGGATGTTAGCTAGCTTAGTAAGGGTCTATTTTTAAAAGGGAATTAGATGGTGATAGGTATTCTTAAGCTCTGAAACTAACTGGAGCATAGCTCATAAATTTCCACCTTAGTTAGCACCTACCACAAGATAGAGACCACCCTCAAGCATAGGTAAGGGTGGTTAAAAAGAGCTGGTTTTGACTTTAGATTAGAGAAAGAGATTTTTGACAAAAGGAAAAAAACTTGCACCAAGAATCAGGCCAATATTTAAGACAAGATGCATGACAATGGGGTTAAAGCCAGAATTGGTTCTTCTGAAAATCTCGGCTGTGAGTAAACCAGTCGCTAGCAAAAGGATTAAAGGTTGAGTTAGTACTAGCGCAAAAAGGGTTGCGGCAATTATGATGGCGATAGGTAAGGTATAGCGACGCTCGAGCGCAGGTATGACAAAAGAGCTAAAAAAGATTTGACTAAAGGGCAGCAGGATAGCCGCTGCTAAAACTAAAGGCGTAAGACGGTAAAAGTTCAAATAAAACTCACCAAACCATCCAGAATCAGGCAAATATTTGAGATAAGCGATACTGGCGGCGAGTAAAATGATACCGCCAATAAAACCAGTAGTAATAGATTCTGCCGAACCAATCAGTTTTTCAAAGGCGTCCCAGCCATTTTTTTGCACCCGCCAAAAACTCATTGAACTAACTATGACCACAAAACTAATGATAAAGACGGCATGTACTTCTGCATCCTGTATGGGAGTGAGAAATGCAAGGTAATTATTGTAACGTAGCAGGCTAAAAAGGAGAGCTACTACCAAACCTGTAATCAGAGCAAATAAAAAAACCAAATAAAGCTGCCCGATGCGCCACATTTCAGGATGTTCAACCGCCTCGAGTCCATCCTTACCCATAATTTGACTTTCACCCCAGAGGTGAATGCCAACGCCAAGTACCAATAATATCGCCCAAGGGATGATTCCGCTTAGTAAGTCTAAAACCGATATGCCACGTCTTAGCGCATCTCTAAAGGCAAGGTTGCCTGCAGAGGTGTTTCCTTGTCCATAGTAGGTTAGTGCTAAGGAAATAAGATCATCACTTTGTTTTTTACCTTCACGAGAATTTCTTTGGCTAATGGCAGCCTCAAAAGTACTGGCAGCTTCTGCCAGGCTACTTTGTGACCAGTAGGTCTTTGCCAGTAAAGAAAGCATGTCAGGGTTTCTCGTATCACCTGTCAAATTTTGATAATTTTTAATTTCAGCTTGGCTTTCCTCTAAGTCTCCAAGGTGAAAATGAAGTAGTGCTTTGGCTAAAGGGTAGATGCTATTGACACTATCTAGGGATGTGGCTTGACGGTAGTTTTCCAGCGCATTGTTAAAGTTTCCTTGAAACTCTTCAACCTGCCCGTTCAAATACGAGAGTCTAGCTTCAAGCTGTTGATTAGGATTTTGTTGCAGATTGAGTTCGGCTCGAGACAGAAAGGACCGTGCTTCATTTCCTCGCTGGGTATCAAGCATGATACCCGCCAAAAGTAAGCCAACCTCAGGATCATTTATCTGACGCTCGAGCGCTCTAAGTCTTGACTCAGCTGGGCCGAGCCTCCCTAAGTTAATTTCGACGCGTGCAAGTGCGAGGGAAGCTTCAGTAAAATTGCTATCAATTTCTAAGGCGTTGAGACAGCTTTGCTGCGCTGTCAGGTAATCTCCTGAAGCCTCAAATCTTAAGCATTGCTGATAATAATCTCTTGCGCTTAATTGCGCAAAACAGGTACCAAAAAGTGCTAAGCAAAAGCTTAGTACAAGGCTTTTAACGAAAAACTTAGCCATTCATCTCCCTTTTACAAAAAAGCTTATCCGAGAGGTAGCTTATCATGCTATTATCATGGCTTAAAAACAGCTTAATTTCAGCAGATACTTCACTTATTTGTAGGTTTCACTTGGCGGATTAGGTATTTAATTTCACCAAAACTTTTGTTTAGATTTGATTATATTTTAGCTTTTTACATGA
>JAHEBB010000717.1:0-1217 GCA_024642575.1 Trueperaceae bacterium
TTGTGACATAATGACCAGTTATGCAACACCGTCAGGAGAGGTCAACCGAACTCAAGGCTATTCCTTTACCTTTTAAAGAATCGCTGGAGTCAAGAGCCTGTTATAGCCTTAAAGACCTCTATACTCCAGCAGTTTTTGATGAGGTCAAGCATGGGCTTAAGCAAGACCGCTTTTTTTCACTGATTGCCCTGCAGGGTGAAAATGAGGTACTGGCCTGCCGTAAAGCCGAACTGCTCATAAATCTGGCATCAGATGATGAAGCTTTTGCCTTACTGGGAAAGAATTCACGGCTTCTGGCTCAAGGACTTAAAGCTAAACTCTACAGAGCTTTAAGACAAGACGCCGAACTTGAAGCTTTACTCACACCTTATATCTGGACACCTCTAAAAACAGTGGCTGATTATGAGGTGTTAGATCAGGAAGCCTTTGTTCACTTATTTGAAATGGCTGCAGACTATGCCTACAGTCGGGAAAGCTATGGTCTGGCAAAAATCTTTATTGAAAAGGCAGAGATTTTAGCTCATACATTAGGTATGCAGGGACGACTTTCAGTTATCAGGACCTTAAAGGGTGCTTTGTATGAAGTCTTAGGGCTCGAGTTTAAAGACAGTGTTTCTAAAAGTCATAACTATCAAGCAGAGCGCTTTAAGGCTTTAACCGAATTAAGACAGAGCTGGATGCAGGGCAAGCCTGTCTTACTTGAGGGTGCCCCAGAGGCTTACAAACAGTTGATAGCAGCCTGGAAAGAGCTTGTAAAAGGCTCACCTTATGGCGCACTGACCAGGCTCGAGGGGATTGATAAGACAGATGCAGAAGTAAAGTTGCACCTGGCTTTACTTCATATGCAGATTATTGGAGAAACAGGAAGGGACTTAACGAGAAGTTTTGCTGACTTCCGTGATGAGCTTTTAGCGCTTTATGCCGACTATCCCTATCAAAAAGCCTTACTCAGGGAGTTTGGTCGTTACTATCCACTAGGTGTTTTATTACTGGGAGAATACCTGGCTGAAGCCAAAGAATTACAGCGATTTATTCCTTTACTGGTATCTGAAACGTATCGAGACGGGCTCAGGCTCGACGGTCACGTGATTGTTTTACCCTTGCAATATAGAAAAGCCTGGCTCGAGGATGATGCGGGAGACGGCTCTGAGTTATTAAAACAGATGAAACTGATTGACAAATCAACCCGACATAGGGCGATGAAAAAGCTAAGAGCG
>JAHEBB010000717.1:1227-2498 GCA_024642575.1 Trueperaceae bacterium
CTAAGAGCGCATAAGCTTTTACCCTGTCATGTAGTAACTGGGGTAAAGTACCTTAAGGCCTGCAAGAATTTAGCTGCGCTGGGCTATGGTGAATTCCATCACTCATTTGAGCAATTCCAAAGATTTTACAGTAAGACTCATAGCTTCCTGAAAGACTAATCTTCTAACCCACTGGTTTTGTTTAAACCAAAATGGGGTGGGTGAGGAGGTGCATCATGACTAAATTTCAACGTTTAGGTCTGGCTTTATTTGCTCTTATCATTACGCTTTCTCCCGTTCTTGCCCAAGGTTGCCCTCGCTGCTAAGCAGCCTGGTTTTTCTTTCTCCCTGAGCTTTTGACTCAGGGATTTTTATTAATGATGTTTTAAAACAATGATCAGACTAAAGGTGTGAAGCTTGAAATAGTGCCACTCAGACCTTTTTCAAATTGGGGAAGATTTAAACTGTCAAATCCTCAACTTAACGCTGACGTACGTTATAGTTCCAAAGGTAATGATAAATTTCAACCTTTATCCTTTTTAATTAGAAATAAGCCAACCAGCGTGAAAGCAGGTTAAATTGAGAAGAAGGGTTTTCTTTATCTCGGGTTAAGGGTGAAATTCCCATAAGAGCTGGAAAATCAACATCTGGATTCCGAGATCACCAGGAAAGTAATGCATTTAAAGTACTGGCAACCCAGTATGGTTCTGGAAAGGGGTGGTTGGACGATATCGAATATACTTTTGAGATAATTTATGCTCCAGATCACATTCAGATTTCAATAGATGGCGTGCCTATATTTAATGTTGGCAGATTGATTCCCAGCGGTCGCTCTGGTTTTTATAACTCTTCTCTGGCTAATGTCAGCTATTCGGGCTTTACAGATATTAAGCAATAATTTTCTTGCTATTAAGCCCAGGGTAAGTTTGCCTTTAATCTCTGGTCTTTAATATTCATTTGAACTGTTGTGAGATACCTGCACCAAACGTTTTTTGTAACCCGTTCCCTTTACCGCAATCAATCCCAAACGCTCGAGCCTTTTAATGCCCTTGGTAATGAGATACCTTTCCGTGTATAAAGCATTGGCAATAGCCTGGTGGGTCATAGCGACCTCTCCCCTGTTAAGAAGATACAAATAAAGCAATTTGGTCGTTGGGGTTTCTTCTTTTAAAGACTCAGGTAAAGGGAGTACTTCAGGCATAAAGGGGTCGTGGTAAACTAGGAACCGACAAGTCCTTTCTAGGAATGAAGCCGCGAACCGCCAAGTAGCGCGGCTTTCTTTATTTGAGTAT
>JAHEBB010000718.1 GCA_024642575.1 Trueperaceae bacterium
GGCAGTGTAAACTGTTGGGACAATTGTCTTTAACGCTGGCAAAAACAGCGTGATAACCTCATTTCAAGGAGTCGTTAATGTCAGGTGAACGTGTTTTATCAACTTTCAGTATGATTTTGCTACAAGTCGCAGGCTTAGGAATTTTACTGTTTTGGACGATAGGTGCCATTTTACTGCTTACCGGTAATGGGGGGCAGATCAATGATCTTAACCTTCATGGCTTCTGGCGTACAGTATATTTTTCTTATCCCTTTTTACTTATCTTTCTAAGTGCTATTGGCTGGTTGGCATTTTTCCGCAAGGCCGATCTTGTAGGTCTGGCTTCTTTATCAGTGGCACCTGGTGTTTTATTTCTTATGTATCTCGTTTTTATTATGAGCCCCAAACCCTTTTAAATTACGCTTACTTTGATGTTTCGGCTTGCCTTTGGCAAGCCTTTTTTCATTCCCACTTAGGCATGAAGACTTGCTTTTAGACATTTGCTAGACTCGGAAAATGAACTATCAAATTAGCGGAACAATTGCGCAGTATGTGACCTTAGAGCCTGATCGGGGTGAGATTATCTGGTCAAGTAACGGCTCGCTTATGTCTTATAGCAAAGGTGTGAATTGGAAACTGGCTGTGCCTGGGGGTTTATCGGGTGCAGTAAGGCGTTCTCTCTCAGGAGAGGGCATCTCACTCACTCAAATTTCAGCAACAGCACCGCAACAAGAAGTAAAACTCTCCGCCAACAGCCCAGGTCATGTTATTCCCTGGACGATTGAAAACAATGCGGTTATAACCACAAGAGGCTCGTTTCTGGCTGCCTGGGGTGATATTGATATAACCGTGACCGTTGCGCGCCGCGCTGGCGCCGCGTTTTTCGGTGGGGCAGGTCTTTTTTTACAGAAGATTCAAGGTACAGGTACAGTGCTGGTTCATGGCCGTGGTGATCTTGAAGAGCGGGATTTAAAAGGGGGCGAGCAGCTTTTGGTTAGTACTGGGAATCTTGCCGCCTTTAGTGCTGATGTAGATTATGACATTGAAGCTGTTGGCAGTGTGCGTAAGTTCTTTTTTGCGGGGGAAGGTTTATTTATGACCAGAGTTAGCGGCCCAGGTAAAGTGATTTTGCAGAGCCTAAAACCAATGCTCACCACTAAAGCCAGTTAAACTTTAAAGCTATGAAGATTCGCCAAGCTCGAGCTGCTGATTTTGAAGCCATCTGGTCAATTTTCCAACCTATTGTTAAAGAAGGAACAACCTACGCCTATTCGCCAGATATTAGTAAAGAAGACGCTTTTCAAGTCTGGATGAAAGCACCCCAGGCAACCTTTGTTGCTGAGGAAAAGGGGCAGATTATGGGAACCTATTACCTCAAAGCCAATCAAGTGGGGTTAGGTAGCCATGTTTGTAATGCGGGTTATATGGTGGCTCGAGCCGCGCAAGGAAGAGGCGTAGGCAAAGCCATGTGCCTAGACTCGCAAGAGCGGGCAAAAGGGCTAGGGTTTAAAGCCATGCAGTTTAATCTGGTTGTGAGTACCAATCCAGCGGTACAGCTTTGGGAAAAACTTGGTTTTGAAAAAGTTGGTCGCTTACCTAAAGCATTTCACCATCAGACCCTTGGCTATGTTGATGCCTTTGTTATGTACAAATGGCTCGAGCCTGTTTAAGCGCTCGAGCCATTTATCGCTAAAGTTTATTCTGCTGCTTCAATCCTGATACGCGCATCAAGAATGGTGCAACCTTGCCCAGGTGTATGCGCACGTAATGGGTTTAGGTCAAGCTCGGCAATTTCAGGAATGTCTTCAACCAATCTGGAAATGCGTAGCAAGATATCTTTTACCGCAGGAATATCTGCTTCAGGTGCGCCGCGGTATCCTTGTAAAAGCTTGTACCCCCGAATGCCTTGCACCATTTCATCAGCGTCTTTGCTAGTCAGAGGGGTAATGCGAAAGACGACATCGCGCAAGACTTCCACGTAAATACCACCCAGACCAAAGACCATTAGAGGGCCAAAGAGAGGGTCATCGGTCATACCGATCATCAGTTCTACGCCTTCTTTTGCCATGGGTTGTACCAAGAAGCCATCAAGTTCGCTAACTTGATTTGTCTTTTTAAGCGTGTCTTCAATCTCCTGACAGGCACGGCGAACGTCTTCGGCAGTTTTGAGGTTAAGCTTAACGCCCTCAAATTCAGATTTATGAACCAGAGTATCTGACGCTAATTTTATAACGACTGGGTAGCCAAGCTCTTTGGCAAAGCTAACCGCCTCATCTGGGCTGGTTGCCGTTTTTCCTTGAATGATAGGTAGACCAAAAGCAGCCAAAACACCATCTACTTCACTAGGCATGAGCCAGCCGCCGCCTTCTGCTTGTTTGCTTTGACAAATGGCCCTGGCTTTCTCAACATGCAAATTGCTGTGGTTCGGGATAACGCCTAATTCAGCATCTCGCCAGGCTGCATATTTCCTGACTCTGCTTAGCGCTTTGGCAGCAGCTTCAGGGAATCTATAAG
>JAHEBB010000719.1 GCA_024642575.1 Trueperaceae bacterium
TGCCCTCTGGGATTATCTCAAAGCGGGTTCGTTTGACCTGAGTCTTGGTTTTACCTTAGACACTCTTAGCATTACCATGATGCTCATTATCACAGGGGTAGGCTTTTTAATTCATATTTACTCGATTGCCTACATGCATGGTGATAGTGGTTTTAGCCGCTACTTTGCCTTTTTAAACCTGTTTATTGCAGCCATGCTGATTCTGGTTATGGCAGATTCTTTCTTCCTGATGTTTATTGGTTGGGAAGGGGTGGGCGTTTGTTCTTACTTGCTGATTAGTTTTTGGTACACCGAAAAGTTGAATGCCGATGCTGCCCGTAAAGCCTTTATAACCAACCGTATCGGTGATGTTGGCTTTTTGCTGGCTATGTTTTTGACGGTTTTTGCTTTTGGCACCCTAAATATTCGCGAAGTGAATGAACTAGCCCTAGCTGGGGTTGCAAGTGCCGGGCTTATTACGATCATTGGCCTTTTTTACCTTCTGGCAGCTACAGGTAAATCAGCTCAGCTTCCTTTACAAGTCTGGTTACCTGACGCAATGGCAGGCCCTACCCCCGTATCTGCCCTGATTCACGCCGCAACTATGGTTACTGCGGGTGTTTACCTGATTGCCAGAGCAGCGCCTCTGTTTGCGCTTAGTCCTGTAGCCTCAACTTGGGTTGCCTGGATAGGAGCATTAACGGCACTCATCGCAGCATTTTCGGCCTTTGCTCAAACAGATATTAAAAAAATATTAGCTTACTCAACTATTTCCCAACTTGGCTATATGTTTGTAGCTGTTGGCGCAGGAGCGTACTGGGTGGGTATTTTCCATGTGTTTACTCATGCTTTCTTTAAAGCCCTTTTGTTCTTGGGTTCAGGTTCGGTTATTCATGCGCTAGGCGGCGAACAAGACATTCGTAAAATGGGTGGTTTGCATAAACACATGAAAATCACCAGCTTTACTTCGCTCATTGCGACCTTGGCAATTGCTGGTGTCCCTTTCCTAGCAGGTTTCTTTAGCAAGGATGCCATTTTGGCGCATGTTTTTAACTCGGAACTCATTGGTGGTAGTAAGTACCTGCTCTACCTTATCCTTTTGCTAACGGCAGTTATGACCGCTTTTTACATGTTTAGGTGGTACTTCCAGATTTTCCGTGGGGATGAGCGTTTAAGCAGTGAGGCCAAAGCTCATGTGCATGAATCACCTGCTCTTATGACCGTACCTCTTATGGTACTGGCGTTCTTTAGCGTGATTGCAGGCTACTTTGGCTTGCCTGAGTTTGCCTTTCCTAATGCTTTTTCACACTGGATTGAAAGAAGCGTTGAAGCACCTGCCACGTTTGGGCATCCATCAGCTGCGCTCGAGTGGTTCCTCATCTTACTTTCTATTGCGGCTGCTGCGCTTGGTTTAGGTCTAGGTTACTGGGTTTACGCTATGCGTAAAGGTAAACCTGCCGAGGGTGAAACAGGCGCGCTTAGAAACCTCTCTGCTAGTGGCTCAGGTTTTGATGCTCTTTACCGCCCGCTCTTTATTCGTTCTTCAGAAGGGATTGCTTCGGGTTTATCTTCTCTTGATTCCCAAGTCGTCAATAAAGGCGTTAGCCAAAGTGCAGGGCTAGTGGGTGTTTTAGCCAATGTTGTGCGCTGGTTGCAAACTGGCTACGCAAGGCAATATGCCCTCTTTATGTTTATTGGGGTGGCAATTTTAGCGCTGGTCGTTGCCCTTAATGGAGGTCTGTCATGACCTTAGCCGTCTTACTTATACCTTTCTTTGCAGCTATCCTCGTTGCGTTTTCACCCCGTGGTTTGGCTTATGCGCTGGCTTTGGTAAGTACCTTCGCGACTTTTATCTGCTCGCTATTTTTGGCAGGCTCGAGCCCTTTCAGTCGTATCTGGATTCCAGGCTTTGGGAGCTATTTTGAACTGAATGCTGCTGGCGCTGCTTCAGTACTTATCCCAGTGGCAGCCTTGGTCATGATCCCAACGGTTTACTATGCTGGCTATAAAGTGACTGAGCGCACGGGAGGCTTGCTCGCCTTACTTTTAGCAATGCAAGCAGGGCTGAGTGGCATTTTTCTAGCTAAAGATTTGGTGCTTTTTTACGTTTTTTGGGAAGCCACCCTTATTCCTAGTGTGCTTATGCTGGGCATCTGGGGTAGGGAAGAGCGCAGACAAGCTGCGCTTAAATACTTGGTTTATGCAGTTGCGGGCTCTTTCCTTATGCTCATAAGCATTCTAGCCATCAAGCCCCTTTCAGGCGCTGTTTCATATCGCCTTGAAGACCTGATAATGGCTACACCCGGTTTAGCGACGGCAACGCAAATATGGCTTTTTATCGGTATGGCAATTGGTATGGCAGTCAAACTGCCGCTTTGGCCTTTGCATGGTTGGCTTATTGATTTCAACGAGCAAAATCATGTTTCGGGCGTTGCCGATGTTGCGGGTACGCTTTACAAAGTCGGTGGCTTTGGCTTTTTTGCCTGGGCACTTCCTCTCTTACCAGCGGCAGC
>JAHEBB010000208.1:0-1560 GCA_024642575.1 Trueperaceae bacterium
GAAGCGGCCGAAAGTATTGGCTTTTCTCAAGCCGAAATCAATCACGTTTTAGCCAGCTAAGCATGGACGCTATTCGTCTAGGCCCAGCAGTTTTATCATTTGAGCGCTTTGTGGCATTTGCCAGTTTGGCAGTGCTTGTCATCATTGCTGAACTCATGGCACGTAAAACCGACAAGCGCTTAGGTCAGTGGGCGTCCAACGCTGTCTTTATAGGTTTGATAGCTGCTCGGCTTGGGTTTGTGCTTTTGCATTTCAAAACCTATCTG
The DNA here is from genome assembly GCA_024642575.1 of Trueperaceae bacterium. GTDB lineage: Bacteria > Deinococcota > Deinococci > Deinococcales > Trueperaceae > JAHEBB01. The sequence goes on from JAHEBB010000208.1 coordinate 267, forward strand.
GCAGCTCCCCTTACGATTATTTACTTCTGGCAAGGTGGCTTTTCAGTTATTTCAGGCATTATGGGTGCAGCCCTTTACACCCTTTGGTTTTACCGTAAACATGCTCAAGATGCCAGATGGGTCGTAGCCCCAAGTCTGGCGGCCTTTGTCGTCTGGATGTTGCTTTTGGGCTTTGGGGCAAGTAAGCCTGTTGCTGTTAGCAGCCTGCCAAGTCTAAATTTAGAGCTCTTAAGTGGGGAAACGCTCGAGCTTAACTCTCTAAAAGGTGAACCTGTTGTCCTTAATATCTGGGCAACATGGTGCGGCCCTTGTCAAAGAGAATTGCCCATGCTGGCTGGGGCAGATAAAGACTATCAACAAGTCAACTTTGTTTTTCTCGATCAAAGAGAATCAGCCGATACTGTAGCAACCTATCTTGCTAATAAAGGGCTCGAGCTTAGCTACGCTGCTTTAGACCGCTCTGGTGAAGCAGGCGATCTTTTTCGTGTCGTAGGTACGCCAACCACCCTCTTTTTTGATTCCGAAGGAAATCTTGTCAAACGCCATGTAGGTGAAATTTCAAGGGCAGCACTTGATGATGTTTTGAGCGCTATAAACTAAGCCTGCATCAATAGCAGTTCCACGACAAAATCTAACAAGTCGCTTTATACTTTGGTTTCAACGATCAAAGATCGCACGAATTACTCTGTCAGAATAATTCGTGGAAATGCTACAACTATTACTTCTGCTTTTTCGCCCATTCAAGAAAATGAGCTATCTCAGGCTGGGCGTTAATTGCCTCGAGCGTATTGTAGCTTTGCCCTAATTCTTTTTCGCTAAAGGTTTTGTGCAATTTATTGTGACATAGACGGCAAAGCCAAAGCCCTCTGCTGAGCATATCCTCTTTGGAAAAACGCTTGGTAAAGGCATTCCGTTTATGATTCTTTTTGGGTATCAAATGATGAAAGCTAAGGGGTTTAGGGCGCTGACAGAGTTCGCAGCTTTTGGGTTTTGCCCTTTTGCTTAGCTCAGGCATAGCTTTAAGTTTAAAAGGTTATGTTTCTACGGTTTGTAGCTGAAAAGAATTTGGGCAAGCTTAAGAGATAAACAGGGGTGAAAAGAATTTGTCAGAAATAGTATCTTTTGAAATAATAATACCCTCAAAAAAATGTGAGCGCCCGACTCCTCGAGCGCTCTACTCCCAATACTCCTCTTCTTCAAGAGGTGTATTAATTATAGCGCCAATTTATTGAGGGCTTATAGCCATGTATCACAAAGCTAGTTTTTACTTAAAAAGATGAATACGAGCTAAAGA
>JAHEBB010000208.1:1660-9104 GCA_024642575.1 Trueperaceae bacterium
TCTACTCCCAATACTCCTCTTCTTCAAGAGGTGTATTAATTATAGCGCCAATTTATTGAGGGCTTATAGCCATGTATCACAAAGCTAGTTTTTACTTAAAAAGATGAATACGAGCTAAAGAATATGAAAAAAATATGAGAGCTAGCTCAAAGCCGCAGCTTAGTAAAGCCCTTTAAAGGGCCTATCAGAAGTATAAACAGTAAACGGAGCTGGCTTTATTGGTAACCGCTAACACTCAAACGTATTGGTAAAGTGCCAATACGTTTGCAAAGCGCTTTAATTAAGCAAAAAAAAGTGGTTTCGCGTGGGAGACACGAAACCGTTTGGAAGGGAAAAGGATGAGGTATGGGAGGCTACCTCAATTCCATAGCCTCATTTAAGCAAGCAAATTCTTACAAAATTCTTACTTTAGCCAAAATGTGAAAAATTTCATAAAACGGTTAGATCAAAAGTGCGTATGTTTCTAGCGTTTATGATGAATTCTTTTAAGCGTTGTAGAGATTGGTTTTAGCTATTGCCCTAGTTTGTTTCTGATATCGGTTGATGAAATGTCCATATGGAAGCTTTCTTTTGGCACTTGATGAAACAAATCTCTAAACCCTTCTGGAATAGCAATATCATCAAGGGTTTGAAAATCTCCCTGGCGGCTGCGGCCTGCAACGAGAAAAGACACCTGCTGCTGGCGTAAACCCTCGAGCGCTTCCTTTAACACATTGCTATCGTTTTGATAATACTTAGGGTTGACCAGGCGACTGGCAGTATCTGCGCCAATGACAAAAGTCGCTCCAGGAAAAAGTTTGGCTTTGTCATTAAAAAGGGGAGCACGACTCAAAATAAGATGGTCAAGCCCTAGAAACTGGACAGCACGTTTTCTGGCAATGGCAAGATCAATGCTTGCTTTATCAGCATTGCTTAAGGAAAGCTCAAAATAAGCGTCATCGCCTAGTTGACGCGCAGCGACTTCGGCAAGATTGCGGTGACCGTCGTGCAAAGGGTTAAAGGAACCCGATAAAATCGCTAGTTTTTTGGGAAGTTCGCTACTAAGTTTACCTTGAGGCTCGAGCACCACAAAGTCACGCTCGCCTTTTATAAGTTGCTCGAGCTCAGTTGCAGGCTCAAAAGCAAAATTGACGGTTTCATCTTCAAGCAAGGGTAAGTCGGGCAGATCAATAATCCCGCAAGCCTCAGCAACAGCATAAAGAATCAGGTAACTCACCAGATTTTCTTCGCCAGCTCGAGCTCTTAATCCTTTTTTGATAACTAGTTCGTAGCTGCTGTAGCCCAGTGCATCTTGCACGGCAATTGCAACACGGTGGTCACCACGCTTTAGCCTATCAGTGGCTATGGTCGCAGTGCAGCCCAGTCCAAAAACGGGTTTTTCAGGCTTTGCCAAATATCTGGCGCGTGTAAAAGCATTATGGGCCAGCGCTTTGGCAACAGAAATCGAAGTATAGCTTTCTGGTTCAAATCCAGTCGCTTCTATAAGAGACGTCTGCACATAGCGATCGGTTGCTTCGAGAATGGTGCGCGAGGAACCGCCCACACTATGTAGCCAGGCAAGCGCCTCTGCCCCAGCGCCCGCAAAGTTCATGACCATCATATGAGGTGTGGCGTGAATGGAGGTAAGTAGCTGTTCTAACAAAACTCTAAGATTCTACAACAAGCTTGCTAGCTAGATAGTAAATTTGCCTAAAATGATATCAAGCGGATTTATTAGATTCGGCATAACTTTAATAAAAATCGGCGCTTTAGTAGATTTTATGTTTTAAGTTCTATAAGCTCCGCCCTATTATGGTGCAAAGCTTTTATACACAAAATCGGAAACCTTCAATAAATCTGACCGAGGAAAGTAAGCTTGACCGAACTCCGAATAGGTCACGATTCAAGCAGTTTATAGGGAATCAAAAGTCAAATGATAATGTTAGAAGTAGGTTTAGGCTTATGCTTACATTCGTCATTCCGCCTTTAGCCCCAGCGAAGGCTGGGGGAGGCTGGAATCCATAGCCTAGTATTAATCGAAACCCACATTTGCAATTCTCAAATAATTTTGGAAAGACTATAGTAGGCAAAGTTCTCAAATGAGGGTAGTTACAAGGAGTTTAATTGTTAGGCAAAAGTTAAGCTTAGAAATATTTCCCAGGGGTAAAGGGCAAATCTTTGAGCGCTTTTAAGGCTTCGGCAACAGGAGCATCAAAACCTCTTGCCAGATCGCTCAAACTACTATCATCGACCAGAACATCGGGTTTAATACCCAGAGTAAAATCGCTGCCATCTAGCGCTTGCAAATTAGCAACAGCCACATAAACCACACTGCCATCGGGCAAATCAAAGGTGCGAATGGCTTCTACATTACCCTCGGTAAGTTCACCAACAATGATGGCTCGACCAAGATTTTGTAGAACCAGCGGCCCAACTTCACCTGCACTGCTGTTATAACGGGTAACTAGGACAGCTAATTTACCATTGAAATTTACGGGATTATCGATACTTTCACTGGCAATAACTTGACCATCGGGGCCAACCAAGGCATTAATTCCCTGATCACCATTACGACGATAACGCGCACGCCAGACAGGTTCACCGTGGCTGATGGCCTGAACCCATTCGCCGTCTAAAAAGGCTCCTAGTACTAAACCAAGCTCTCCAAGACGCCCTCCTGGGTTATCTCGCAAATCTAAAATTAAAGAATCTGCGCCTTGCTCTTCAAGTTGGGCAATAAGCTTATGAACCTGTTGACCAATACCTGCACCGTCAAAACTAGGTAGGTAAATATAGCCTGTATGCTCATCAAGCATATTGGCCTGCGGTAAAGAACTGACACTCCCAAAGTCAATGCGTGCAGGGGTAAGCTCGAGCCTTAAACGTGACTGTTTACGTGTAACTTCCAGCCTGACCTGTCCACTATCAATGGCCTCACGAATAATTCGGTTATAGCTAAAGTCGCTCGAGCTGGTCAGCTCTTCATTATTAATACGCACAATTACATCACCCCGTTGCAAACCTGCGCTACTGGCGGGGGTATCAGGGTAAACCCGCTCAACCACAATGCCTGTATTACCTAAAAAAGCGTGTTGAAAGCCCAAACCTTCTTGACCTGCTTCGCCTGGGGACGTACTAATACCTTCGCTAATTCGACCAATCCAGCGTGAGTGATGATCTTTCAGGCTAGCAATCATGCGGCTTAGAACCCTATCAAATTGGGTTCTGGTTTCGGCATTCATGGCGTCTTCGTGGTACTCGCTTGCCCAGGCATCCCAATCACGGTAGTTACTATCCCAGTAATTTTCTTTAAAGGTATCCACCAAGGCGTTAAAAACACGCTCGCGCCCCATGCTGGTATCCCAGAGTTCTTGCTGAGCAAAGGCAAAGCTAAAAAAAGCTAGAAAAATAAGGAGGTACTTACGTATCATGCCGTATATTAGGGACTTTAGCCCTAAGCCGCCGTAATAAATGAGACTATTTCTTAAGCAAGGCTTCATGAAAACGCCTTAGTTAGAAAAAGATATTAAGCAAAAATAGAGCGAGTTTTATTAACTTCTTATTTGACCTATACAAAAAAAATTGGTTTCGTGAGGGAGGGCACGAAACCGGAGAAGAGAAAAGGGAGGTATTGGGAGGTTTACCTGTCTATGAGTTTACAAGCTAAGGTCTTACAAAAATCTGACAAAGATAAAGGCTTTAGTTCGTAACTGGCGGGTGTAACGAATTTCACAAAATAGCCTGGCAGGCTCGAGCCTTTAGTCGGGTTTGAACCGTCTGGTTCTATAAAATACCGCGCCAAATAAGCTAAAGATGAGGCAAATTTTTAATAGAAGTCATCTTGGCAAAAACCTTGCAAGCTCTTTTTAGGCAAGCATGACTTTAACATGTTAAATTATTAACTAATGCTAATGTTTGACTCGGTGCGCATCCTTTCTGAAAATAACCATGTTCGGGTTGAACTTGCCAGAGCAAATGGAAAGCTTGTGGTTATCAAGCGCTTAAAGAGCCATTCTCCTTTTATGCTCGAGCGCTTACAAAGGGAAGCTGCTGTGTTAGAAAAGCTCGAGCATGAGCATATTGTTCCTTTAATTGCTGCCAAAGGTGACATGATTGTCTACGCTTATGCTCCTGGGGTTAATTTAGCCGATGCGCTTGACGCTGGCGCACTGCCCCTTAGGCGTAGTATCAAAATTGTTGATGATGTCTTAAAAGCCCTTAATTATGCGCATGCCCGAGGCGTCATTCACTGCGATGTCAAACCTGGCAATATTATTGTCAAAGGGGAAAAAGCCTTACTTGGCGATTTTGGTTTTGCCAAAGATTTAGAACTTACCTCGATTACTCAAGAAGATGTGATGCTTGGCACGCCAAACTATATGGCGCCAGAACAGTTTCGCGGCGAGCGCGACGATTTAAGAAGTGATATTTATGCGGTGGGCGCTGTGCTTTATCACTTACTTATGGGTCAGCCGCCGTATGGACGGCATATTATTCGCTTTTTAATTGGCGATCATAGTGTCGGGCTCGAGCCCTTACCTAAAGCTTTTTCTGACGTTGCGGAGATTGTGTACTGTGCGCTTAACCGTGACCCCGATAGACGTTACCGTTCTGCTGAAGAAATGCGCCTTGCCTTAAAAACGGCTTTAGCTCCTATTCATTCTTAAAAATAAGTTGGGTAGTTTTATTAATTATGGTGAATATTAGTGAAACAGCAATTTTAGAAGCCTTGTCAAAAGCTAAAGAAGGCGTTTGGAAATATTATGCCCTTATGGAAAAATTACCTATAACCGATGTTTCTAAAGATAGTAGCTTTCAACGTTCTTTCAACCACTATTATAAAATCCGCCAACGTTCTTTAGAGTGGTATTCTGTCTTTTACAATCTTTTAGAGCAATCAAAAGATTCAGATATTAGTTTTGATTTGGCAATCAAACATATATATTCAAAATTAGGACGTATTGAACCTTCATTTTCATCAAAGCTTGTAGCTACTATTAATCCTGAGCTACCAGTTTGGGATAGATATGTACTTGAGAACTTAAAGATTAAGTGGACTTACACAGGTAAGCCAGATGCGCGACTAGATAAAGCAGTAACGATTTATAGAAGGATTTTTAATGAGATAGACTCTTTTAAAAAGACGGAAACCACCACTAAGATCATCTCTATTTTTAATAGTATGTACCCTTCATTGGCTTCAAAAGTTACCAAGACTAAGAAGATTGATTTTACACTATGGCAACTTCGTGCCTAACTATTTACTGCCTACGATATTAACTCATTTAGTTCGAATTTTAGATAGGTTATTAGTTATATTTAAGCTTTTTGCTGATTATGGTAATAGTCCAAACCTCAATCGTTATGTCGAATTTATATTTATTTAGATTGAAAGCTACATCAAATGATTATTGCCTTTAGTGGAGACCCCTTTTTAGCAACTCGAGCCGCCAAGCGTGCTTTAAAGGCGAGAGGTTTTCGCCAGGAAGAAATTACCGAACTTGGTGAAGGCATGCAAGCTGCTGAGGTAGCGCAGTTGGCTGCGCAATCAGGGCTTTTTGGTCAAGTAGCTTTGCTTTTAGATTTTGACGCCGCCTTTAAAGGACAAGCAGGGGTAAAGCCGCGCAACGATGTGGTAAAAGTTTTGGAGGCTTTGCCTTTAGACACAACGATTGTGGTGCTTGACTTAGAAGCAACAAGCTCGAGGCAGAAAACCTATAAGGAACTAGGTGAACACCACGCTCACCCAACCCCACGTTTTGGGGCACTTAGCCATTTTGTGCAGCAAGAACTTACCGATAATAAAGTGCGTTTTCATAAAGATGTGCCTGAAACCCTGGCCGATCTTTTTGGTGAAGATTTACCGAGCTTAGCTGCCGAGATTCAAAAGCTGGCAGTTTTAGATGAAGAACTCTCGAGCGAGCGTATTAAAGAAATTGTAAACCGCCCTGCCTCAAGAGACGCATTTGATTTTATTGAAGCCACCGCTGCTGGGGACGCTAAACGCTCATTACTGGTTTGTCAAAGTTTAATAGCTCAAGGCGAAGCGCCACCGCGCATTTTGGGGGCGCTAATGTGGCAGTACAATCTGGTTGCCAGAGTTGTTGGTTTGCAAGAAACCAGGGCCAGGGTAGATGTAAGTCTCATAACTCAGACCTTAAAAATTAAACCCTTTGTTGCACAAAAGGTACAAGCAACTGCCAAAAACTTAACTGAGCAAAGCCTAGGTTATGTACTCAGGCTCATTTTAGATGCGGATATTGCCATGAAAACAGGGCGTGATGAGGTTCACGCCCTGGAAGAGTTAGCGTTAAAACTAGCGCTCTTTTACGCTAAAGCTTAAGCTTCGTTTACGCTAAAGCCTGACTTTCTTTTAAACTTGGGTAATCGGTATAGCCTTTTTCCGAGCCGCCAAAGAAGGTTTTGTTATCCCAGTCATTAAGGGGGGAATTTTGCTTAAAGCGGTCGGGTAAATCAGGGTTTGAGATAAAGAGTTTACCGTAACCAGCCAAATCAGCTACGCCATCTTCTAACAGTTTTTCACCTGATTCTTTGGTTAAGCCACCTGTTACCAGGTGCGTACCTTTATAGGCTTCACGCATAAGTTTAGAGGCTTTGGTGTTTCCTACATCAGCCTCAACGGTATGTAAAAAGGCAAGGTTATAAGGACTGAGTAATTTGGCGGCGGCGCTATAAGTTTCTGTAGGGTTGGTGTCAGATCTCGAGCCTTCGGCGTTATTGGGAGAAAGTCTCACGGCAACATTCTTAGCGCCCCAGGCGCTAATCACTGCTTCGGTAACTTCCTTAAGTAAGCGCAAACGATTTTCCAGACTTCCGCCATAGGCATCGGTTCGCTTATTGGTTCCCGTACGCAAAAATTGCTCGATCAAGTAACCATTGGCAGCGTGAATCTCTACGCCATCAAAGCCCGCTGCTTTGGCATTGAGCGTAGCTTGACGGTAGTCTTCGATAAGGGCAGGAATCTCAGAAGTTTCCAAAGCTCTGGGGCTTTCATCGCTGGGTTTGTAAGAGAAGTCAGGGTACATAATATTCCCCTCGTTCTTGACATTTGAGGCTGAGACAGGGAGTTTACCCCCGTGATAGCTCGAGTGTGAAATGCGCCCAACATGCCAGAGCTGTAAAAAGATGAGTCCGCCCGCTTTATGAACTTCGTCCGTAGTATTTTTCCAGGCTTTAATTTGCTGTTCGCTATGAATACCCGGTGTATGCGGATAGCCCTGACCCATCGGACTAATTTGCGTGGCCTCAGCAACAATCAAGCCTGCGCCCGCGCGCTGAGCATAATAAGTTGCCTGAATCGCTTGCGGAAGGGTGTTGGTAGCGCGGTTACGGGTAAGCGGAGCCATGACCATGCGGTTTTTGAGTTTGAGATTGCCAATAGAAATAGGTTCAAGTAGTTTCATAAGGGGTACTATAAGTTATATAGCAATTAAGATTTTGTATC
>JAHEBB010000720.1 GCA_024642575.1 Trueperaceae bacterium
TGAAACAACGCAGCGTATGCGCGAGTTTAGCTCTAATACCTTCCTTAACTTTCCGCCTTACAATACCGCGGCGGTACTTTACATTATGTTGACCCTGGCAGCCTCGAGCCTCATGAAGTGGGTTGAGCGTAAAACGGATACAGCTAAACGGTAACTTTAGTCATAGGCTGAATCATGATCGACATGAATGCTTAGTAAACGCATAATATTGCCCTCTCTAAGCGCTGCAATCCGAATTTTTCGAGAGGCTCTAAGCGTGTAAATCTCCTTGGTTCGTATATATTTCCAGTTAAGACCTTTATCACTATAAATTTGCTGCCAGTCCATTTGCAGCAATTTACGGAGCGTTTGAGCTACTTTTTGTAAGTCTGCTTTTTCTAAAGTAAAAAGGTTCTTTTGAAATTCGGGATTGTTTAGGTCTAAATCAATGGGCAAGATTTAGCCTGATGCTTTTTCCAAGAGAGCATCGAGCTCTTCAGGGCTACTAGCTTTTGCAGGATGACTGTTTGCCCACTCGAGCGCAGCAGTAATCTTGGCGGCATTTTCTGGGTTATGCGCCCATTGCTCATCATGGGGAATAACCGCAGCAGTTTTAATAATCCAAACACCTTGACGCTCTTGAGTAACCAGTACATGTTGACCAGCAAATTCTTTACCCAGGTAAATTTGCCCACCTTTGCCAATGGTTTTAACTTCCTCTTTAATGAAATCAGATTTCATGGTTTCATTGTAGCATTACAAATGCCACCAAACGGCTAAATCTGGGTAATAGCTACTAACTATAATTTGAAACAAAAAGTAATCGACAATCAAGTGCACAATTAAAACCCAGATAAGCACTTTAGAACGCTCGTACATTGCGCCCTGGGTTAACGCCAATATGTATATAAAGGCTGGTCCCCAGCCAGTAAAGGCCATATCATAAAGAATGCTCATATAGATAACCCCTTGAGCAGCATTGGCAATGCGGTAAGGAAAAAGGGAGCGAAGAATGGCGTAGCAGGTATTGACGAAAAACAGCTCATCCCAGATGCCTACGCCATTGATGCCCATAAAAAGTTTAAAAAGCTCAGTATTATCTGGCGTTGTAGGTAAAACCCAGTTAAAAGGTACGTCTGGGCTCATAATTTTTAAGTAAAGGGTTAGACCGCCCCAGGCAAGAGGTATGGACAAAAGCGTATAACCCAAATCAATAAAATCAAGCTTTTTTGGCAAGAATTTGTAACTGATAATGCCTTTGCCTCTCAAGAGGAGCACAGGAAATATCAAGACTGCAAGAAAAATGGCAAATAACGTGCCGATATGAGAAAGGCTTAAATGGGTATTGATAGGGGAGAGTGCCAGAAGTCCTAAAGGCAAGGCTAATGCCAGATACCTTAGGCGTCTTTCAGAGGTTTCCTTACGAAGGCTCCATACAAAACTGAGACTCGCTATGATTCCTAGGGCTAGTTTTAGGTTTAGAGGTAAAAAGAGGACATTCCTTTCTAGGGGAATAAGTAGGACGGTTGCTAGTAACAGGCTTATAAGGGGTAAAAAGGAGAGGGCTTTAAGCTGAGACACTGACATTGTTCTGGTTATCTTAACGTTTGCTGGGTATGCTAGAGCTATGGCAACGGCACACATTAAGCTAGGTACTCTGACCCATAATCTGGGGCGCATACGAAGTTATTTGAAACCTGAAACCCAGATTTTAACCGCACTTAAGGCAAATGCCTATGGTCACGGCGCAGTTCCCGTAGCTAAGCATCTAGAAAGTCAAGGCGTTACCTGGTTTGGGGTAGCTACGGCAAGTGAAGCGCTCGAGCTTCGGTTTTCAGGCGTATCTGCTAATATCCTAATTTTTGCTCCGGTCTATGAGGGCTTAAGCGAACTCATTGACCTTGATATTTCTCTACCCATTATTGATGAAACTAGCCTCGAGCTTATCGAAAAAGCCGCTAGTGGCAAAAAGGCTAGGGTTCATCTTAAAGTAGATACGGGAATGGGGCGTTTGGGGCAAAATGCCAAGGATTCTGTTGAATTGGCTAAGAAAATTGATCGCTCAAGTAGGCTCGAGCTAGAAGGCGTCTGGACACATTTTGCTGCTTCTGACGATCAAGATAGAGCGTTCACAGAAGGGCAAATCGCTCAGTTTCAGAATTTTTTAGCAGGGATTAGGCAAGAGGGTATTTTTGCAAAATTAAGGCATGCCAGCAATTCTTCAGCCCTATTTGCTTACCCTGAAATTCAGCTTGATATGGTTAGACCAGGGATTGCAGTTTATGGCTATCACTCGAGCCCCTTTACTGAGTCTATTGAACCTCGTCTAAAACCTGCTCTGACCCTAACTGCCCCCATCACTTTTATAAAAAAGGTCAAGGCAGGAACCTCCATTTCTTACAGTTCGCTCTGGCATGCAACCAAAGATACTCGCATTGCCACCGTGCGAATTGGTTACGCTGATGGCTACCCGAGGCTTTTGACGGGTAAGGCAGAAGTGCTCA
>JAHEBB010000721.1 GCA_024642575.1 Trueperaceae bacterium
TACAAAACAGGTGATATAAGATTGAAGATCTACTCGCAAACGGGTAACTACAATCATAGCTTCATCAATCAAGCTAGTGTGGTTTTGCAGGGTCAAAAAGCCGGGCAAACCTTGCGCCCCAGCGAAATCAAAGTCAACGGAGATAATCTGGAGTTGGTCTTTAAAAACCTTAAGCCTCAATTACTCGCTTTGTTTAAAAATAGCAATATTAATCCTGCAACATCCCACTCACTAACCCTAACTTTTTCAGTGGGTCAAGAAGCTGCTAAAGGGTATACCGTACCCCTTAGCTTTAAAGATGCAGATAAACTCTGGATTAATTATGAAGGTGACTTTGGTGTAGTACCACAAGACGCCTGGGAACCCAAGTTCTTAACAGACAATGGCGATAGTAGTATTAAACTTATTGATCTAACAAATACGTACAATGCTAAGCACATCAATCCTAGCAGCATTGTTCTTATCGGCCCAGGTGGTCAGCTTAAACCTTATAAGTTTGACCTCAAGGATACTGAAGCGAATGCAGTTTTCTATAAGAACAAGCTTTGGCAACTCTTAGGAGTTAGCTCTGCACCTAAAGGTTCACAGTTCAACCTCAGCATGAGTTTTGCCTTAAACGGGGGTAGTGTAAGTGACTACCCGGTAACCATAGTTGTGAAATAAGGCTTAGGGACTTGATAAGTCTTGCTTATCAAGTCCTTCAAACAAAAACACTTTCATCCTAAAATTAGAAAGGACAGCTTATGGGTTATGCAACCTGGGCATCCCGCACTGCAGAAGACGCCGTCTTGATTATGGAATCACGCGGTTTGGCACCCCAAGTTAGAGGATTTCACTTTACTGATTTCTGGTCGCGTCTTTACAAAACCAATGAGTATTTTTTAGATATTACCTGTAGACCAGATGACGCTCAATCAAGGTTAACAGGTCAAGTTATGCTTAGTTCAGGCGAGGATATTCAAGAAACAGCCAGTGTCAGGCTTTATCAAGGTAAAGAGCTGGTTGCTGAGGTAGAGGTTGATAGTTATGGTCAATTTAATTTTGCTCTAGAGAAGCAAGGTGAGTATGAATTAAAAGTAGTGGTTGAAGCGAAAATGATTTCAGTTTCTCCTTTAAGGGTTAACTAAGCCATTGGCCTGAAAATGAGAAATGGGTCAAGCTTGATTTTTGCTTAAAAATGGATAAGGCAATTAGAAAAGCCTGATTTACTTTTATAGGTAAATCAGGCTTTTCATTTAGGGGTGAAGTTCAGGTTTAAAAAGTTTATTTACTTGACAAGGTCAAAGCGTCAAAAAGGCAGGTGCCTGAGGCTGAACTTAAGTAAACTGCTGCCCAGTCTATGCCTGAAGGCAGAACTTGCTCTAATGATTTTTGGCTGTAAGCGCTCGAGCTAAAGCTTAAGCTTGCCGAAACACTGCTACTACCCCCACCTGCTAGACCGACCGTACAGCTTTGCCCCGTTAAAGACTTGGCAGAAACGACCAGAGTATAGGTTTTGCCAGCTATTAAGTCAGAGGCTTTCAGATTTTGCTGTAACCAACCGTAAGCGGTCATTTGCAGAGCCTTTGAGCCCGTTTTAGCATCCGAAGAAATACTGCTATTTGTATCACCACTTGACCAATCGCTTATCCCAGCCTCAAAATCACTATTAAGCAAAAGGTTTGTAACGGCTGGACTGGGGCTGGGTGGCGTAGCTAAGCCAGGGAATGAGGCTTTGCGTAAATCGGGCCCACCGTTTTGTAAAACCCATTCAAAAGGTCTTAAAGGCGCTAGACCTTCCGCATTTCGACCGTTTTTACCAATGGCAGGTACCTCTAACCAGTCATCTAGAGCCATATTTGTTTGCCCAAAAGCTCCGCTTTTTACTTGATACTGATCGCCAGAATGACCATTAGGAATAAAGAGTTGTGGATGATCAAAAGGTGCTTTTTCTAATCTGACACGCTCATCTGTTAAGGCTTTTAAGAAAGCTACCAAGTCAGCTTGCTGGCTACTGCTGAGGCCAAGAGGTTGAATGTCTGGGTCTTTCTCAGGGTTGCGAAAGTTCCCCCCACGGTTATAGAACTGCACAACTTGCTCTAGGGTAGCAATGCCACCATTATGAAAATAAGGACCCGTTAGCTCTACATTGCGCAAGATGGGCACTTTAAAAGCGCCATCAACGGCTACGCGTTCATTTTTAAGGGCTTGTGGGCTGGGTTCCTCTTTACATTTCTTATCATTAAAAGGAACGATGAAGGTGCAAGGGTCAACCTCAAAGGGGTCAATCAGCATACTCATTATGTATTGACGGCTAAATGATAAAGGATTGCCAAAGGGATCTTTGCCACCGACGCCGATATCTTGAGGGGTTGGGGTAACGCCAATGTTATAAAAACCATCGTCATAAAGCGCAACTCCACCATCACTCATAAGCATACGTTCGATAAGACCCTTTTCCTGAAATTCTTGTTGAAGGACTGAAGCTGCACTGGAAAATTCA
>JAHEBB010000209.1 GCA_024642575.1 Trueperaceae bacterium
CACTTTGGCATTTACAACTGGGCTTAGTTCGAGTTCCCGTAATCGCCTATCCTGCTCTGACGTTATTTCTAAATATCGGGTTGGGGTAGCCATGCATCAAAGTATAACTGGGAGGTACTTAGTTCTTGACTTTGCGTTTCCCCTGGCTTTAGGCCTCTGTCTCCGACTTGGGATAACTCATATCGTCTATATTTAGAGGCTATGTTTTTAGTGGAATATCAGATTAAAAAACTACTTGGGGTACTCCACGTCATTAACGAGGATTTTACCTGAAAGGCTTACTCCCGAACCTGAGGATGAGAGGAAAAAAGGAGAGATGGAATTTGTGGTATTGCCTTGCCCCTGCATAGTTAGGGTTCCTGTTGCGGTGTCGGTATAGCCTATTGTCATAGCAACCGAGGCATCAGCACCTGAAGCTGGGAAGGTCAAGGTATTATTGCTCAGCGTGACAGCCATGCTCGAGCTTTGACCCGTACTGTCGTTTTTGCTTATATGAATAGCTTTGGTGTTATCGCCGATACTAGTTACCGTTACCCCTGAAATGCTAATGCTGCTGTCAAATTCCGCCTCGATAGCGATACCCCTACCACTGCCACCTCCATTTGGATTATTGCGTAGATTATTTATTTGACCGCCATTCATTGTAAAGTTCATGACGTCATCAACTGCAATCGCAAAAAAACCTGGTGATTCAATACTGACGTTGTTTAACGTAAGGGCAGAAATACGATTGTTTGGGCTGCCATCCGTCTGAACCAGAACCCCAAAGCCACCGACATAATTTATGCTTAGATCTTCTATAAGAACGCTTCCATTTAAGCCAGCTGGTATCACAATACCGCTGGCACCGCTGCCTGCACTGGTGTCATCGGTAGCGTTTCCTGTAGCGTTTGCACGGCTTATAGTTATACCGCTTACCACAACATTGTTGGCCAAAACCAGGCTCGAGCCTCCTGATCTAAGTAAGATGGGCGGATTGCTGGCAGGTAAAACGGTTTGCCCTTCAATGATAATGGCCTTGCCTTGACCCAGTAGCTGTTGACCCTCTTTAAGGCTCAGCTGATGATCGTCTAAGGTAGCGTAGCTGCCTGTTTGCAGCACAATAATATCACCTGGTTCACTAGCAGCTTCGGCCTCAGATAATTTGCTAAAAGGGCTAGCTGCATGACCATTACCACCCGCAGAGGCTGCGCTTACATATAACACCTTGCCAGTTTGATGGGCACCCATGATTTGAATGGTTACGGTTGCTGTTGAGCTGCTGCCTCCACTACTTACGGTGTAGCTAAAACTATCAGAACTCCCTAAGACATTGACAGGTGGTATATAGCTAAAACTGCCATCGGTATAAAGAGCAACGTCGCCCCCCAAGCTAGATTTTATGCTTTCAGAGGTAACAGCGCTCGAGCTCCCTAAACCTGTATCATTGGCGACTAAAGTTTGATCGGATGTTACTGCTGCCATGCCTGAGTTAGTAACCGAACCTACTACCAAAAGGGTATTTACCAGCGCCGTGTAACTATCTGCATTGGCTTGCACTACCCCTGTTTGTGCCTGAGTTTCAGTTGACGTTGTAGGCGTTTGATTGACCGCCCCTATGTTTACCGCGATGCTGACGGCATTGCTCCGTGTACTGTTGCCACTCATATCATAAGCAATGGCATCAAAGCTAACCGTTCCGGCATCGACTTCTCCAAGGTTTACAGCCAGAGAATACGGGGCTTCGCTGGCTTCGAATAACTTGGTAGCGCCTCGATAAAATTCAACCTTGGCAATGCCCCCAAGGTCGCTAGCAACCGCAGCCAGAAAAATAGTGCTGGGACTGCTGATTTCTGTCGCAGTACTTGCCAGGGTGATACTTGGCGGGGTGCTATCTGATTGTCCTAAAGCCAGGATAAATAGCAGGCTCAAAATAACAATGACGGATTTAAAGTGTTTCATCCTTACTCCTTCTTAACACCAAAAGGTATTCATCTCAAAGGACATCGTTAAGGATTTAGCAAGAAGCTGCAATAAAAAAATACCTAAGCTCGAGCTTAGGTAAGATTCTGAATGACAAAAGTTTGTGTTGCTATTTATGCTGCGAGGCTATTTTTATAAATTTTGCCTGCTTTCATAATAAGTTTAAGATTGGACTCAGGACTTTCTAGACTTTGAATGCGCTCGAGCGGATTTTCTTTAACGATCAGTAAATCAGCTCTGGCACCTTCTTTTATAATTCCAGATTCGCCTGTTTCATTCATTAAGTCAGCGGCATTAATCGTTGCGGCTTGTAAAATAGCTAAGGCATCTTGCACCTGAGCGCGAATGCTAAATTCCTTAAGCTGATGACGATGCATAGCGCCAAGTAAATCTGTACCATAAGCCAGATTAACGCCTGCTTTGTGCGCCAGTTCTAAAGCCTTAAGTCCGTCTTTACGGACCAACTCAATTTTGGGTACGACGCTTGCAGGTAAGCCTGAAGCTACGCCCTCGGTTGCCAGCATTTCATAGGTAACCAGAGTCGGAACCATAAAGGCATTGTGTTTTAAGAGCAAATCGATACTTTCTTCATCAATCAGATTGCAGTGCTCTAGTGACCTGACACCTGCTTTTATTGCTCGGTTAACCGTTTTTGCTGTGTAGCTATGAGCCACAACATAAAGGCCAGCATTTTCGGCTTCTTCAACCGCGGCTCTTAGCTCATCGCTGGCAAATTGAACATTGTCAATTCGGTCGGTTAAGGAAGCTACACCCCCTGAAAGCATTAGTTTAATGTGTCTGGCACCTCGTCTTATTTCATCACGACAGGCACGCTGCACTTCAGCAACGCCATCACACAGTCTTGAAAAAATCGATTGGGATTCAAAAAGCTCTGGATTAAGTTCACCTTGGCCACGCATATCGCCGTGACCCCCGGTTTGTGACAAAGCTAAACCACCAAAAACAATACGAGGCCCTTTAAGAGCATCTTCATCAACCGCTCGAGCGATACCATAATCAGCTCCTCCGACATCTCGCACCGTCGTAAAACCGCGCATTAGCATGGCTTCTAAAATTTCACCGGCCTTGGCAGCTGTGTAAAAGGGAGAAGTGCGACTTATCTGGCGAACGTCGGCGGTCCAGGCCATAACATGGACATGAGCGTCAATGAGGCCTGGCATGAGAATCTGATTCTGGGCGTCCAAAATGTCTAGCTCTGCGCCAAAGCTGTCAGGTTTGTCAGGAGCAGGGATAAGGCGCTGGATTATTCCCTTATCAATAAGCAAACTGTGATTCTCGAGCAGTTTTCCTGACTTTAGATCTAAGACTCGAGCGTTAGTGATGAGTTGTGCCATAGCGTCTCCTTTTGCTAGCTAAGAATTCTCTGTGGAGGCTAATTCTTCAGAAACTAAAAATATAAAATCTTTGCCTCTTTTGCTGTCTTCTTTTAATTTTACCAAAGCTTCATCTGTAAGGAGTGAAGCTTGTAAGTGTTCCATAGAAGCAAAATAAGCCTCTGTAATGTACTGAAACACAGGTTCACCTAAAACGGTTGCGTGGCATTGGTAAAAGTCGGTTTTTAAGACATGAGGCGCTGCTGCATTTTCTGCCTGATGCTCACCTGTGCGCCAGCGGATAAAGGCTTCATGATCTGAACCTTCAGGAAGGTTGTAAAGAACGCTTAGCTTGACCATAGCAACTCCCTGACTAAGTCTACCCTGACAAGGGCAAGCTGCAAAGCATCTGGAGATTTTTTATTTTGAGGGACTTTCATCTGTGATAGCCTTTATTTAGATGCTCCTAACGCTTATGGCACCTTCAACCTATAGCAGGCAAGACGCTTTAAGATATTATCTTTATTTCCTGAGCATTTCGCTTGGTGTACCCAAGATGTTAGTGGTTTGGTACGGTATTAAAAACGAGGACAGTTTTGCACGCATAGCCTACCCCTTTTTAGCGATTTACTGTAGTTGGGCACTTTTTGCCTTAATTAGACGAAAGCCCTCTTTGCAGAGGGTTGAGCGCATTACCCTTTTGCTGCTTGGTTTGGTCTGGGTGAGTCGGTCACTGGTTCTCTTTTTTGATGCTTCTGGCGATTACCCCGTCCAAACGGTTGAAACGATCTATTTGAGTTTTATTTTGTTCGCGGTTCTGGCCTATCTTATGTTTGATAATGCAACGGCATTAAAGCTGTCAATTGGCATTTTTCTAGTTTCACTTAGCTTAAGTTTATCTGCTGTTAATCTCGCTCACTACCATAATAATGTTTTTGAAGCCTTGCAGTTTCAAGCCTATTTAGCTGTCATTATTGGTGCAATTCATGTCTTGAGTTATGTAAAGACTGAACTAAGTGAGTCTAGAGCTAGGGCTGAAATGCTCGAGCTTATTGCCTTTCAAGATAGCCTAACTGGGCTTTATAATCGCCGCCGCATTTATAGCAGTTTGCAAAATAATCTTGAGGTGGCGGCACGTTATAACCGCCCCTTAAGCCTTATCCTTTTAGATATTGACCATTTTAAACAGATCAATGATAAGTTTGGGCATGATGTTGGCGATCAAGTTCTTACATCATTTGCTAGCCTCGTAAGCCCCCTTTTGCGTAAAGCAGATAAATTTGGTCGCTGGGGTGGGGAAGAGTTTTTGATTGTTTGTCATGAAACCTATCTTCATGATGCTGTCCAGCTTGCCGAGCGGCTTTGCCAAGAAGTTTCCGAGTATCCCTTTGCTAAAGTGGGCAAAGTTACGGCAAGTTTTGGAGTAGTCAGTTACGAACCTGGCTTGACTTCTGAAGACCTGTTAAAGCAAGCTGATGATTTGCTCTATGAAGCTAAGCACGCGGGTCGAAATCAAGTCAAAAGTCGGGCACAAGTAGAGAAAATATCAGCTATTTAGGCCAGCGATAAATTGGCGTATTTCACGAGTAAGCGCTTTGCGCCTGCTTCTTTAAAAATCACTGTGATTTCAGCTTTTGTGCCTTCACCACTTACCCCTACAACTGTGCCCATGCCAAACCGAGGATGCTTGACATGTTCGCCGCCCCGATAGCTAGTTAGGGCATCTGAAGATGCAGGTTCATTGGATTTCAGGCTCGAGCTGCTTGAGGGAGGCTGCCAGACATTTCTGGAAAATTTACTTAAGCGGCTAGCATCACTAATTTCTTGCCCCATAATGTCAATTTCACTGAGCATGGGTTTAGGAATATCTTCTAAAAAGCGACTTGGTCGCGCGATTTCGGTACGACCAAAATTCATGCGTGATTCGCAGTGAACCAGCATGAGTTCCTCTTGGGCACGGGTTATACCCACATAAAGGAGCCTGCGTTCTTCTTCGATATCGGCAAGACTGGCGGTTGAGCTTCGGTGAGGAATCAGGTTTTCCTCCATACCGACCAAAAAGACTACAGGAAACTCGAGCCCTTTGGCATTGTGCAATGTCATAAGCGTGACCGCTTCGTCAGGCAGTTCTTCATTGACAGCTTTAACTGCTCTATCATCGACACTTGCCATGAGCGCTGCTTCATCAAGAAATTCTGAAATGCTGCCGCCGCCTTCTTCTTGCCATTCCAAAACGGCATTTAAGAGTTCTTCTAAGTTTTCGATGCGTGCCTGGGCCTCAAAGGACGCTTCATCCTTAAGCATTTGCATATAACCACTGCTGTCATAAATGAGTTTTATAAACTGAGCTGCCTCGAGGCTAGTGGCTGCGTCCATAA
Organism: Trueperaceae bacterium; assembly: GCA_024642575.1. Lineage (GTDB taxonomy): Bacteria > Deinococcota > Deinococci > Deinococcales > Trueperaceae > JAHEBB01. The sequence goes on from JAHEBB010000209.1 coordinate 5,675, forward strand.
GGTCATCCATAGTTGCCATAAACTCATTTATTTTTCTAACGGCGGGTGTGCCTTTAAGGACATCATCGGTATGTTTTAAAGCATCATAAAACCGTACGTCATTCTTAGCAGCCCAGGCGGCTAAATTTTCTTCACTGGTTTTGCCGACCCCGCGTTTGGGTCTATTAAGAATCCGTTTCCAGGCAACATCGTCGGCAGGGTTCAGGGCAGCTTTGGCATAACTCAAAATATCTTTAACTTCACGCCTGTCATAAAAGCCTACACCCCCGACAATTTTGGCAGGAATGCCTGCTCGCCTCAAAGACTCTTCAAGCACACGTGACTGCGAATTGGTTCGGTACAGAACGGCAAAATCATTGTAGCTAAAATCTCTGGCGGCGAGTAAGCGCTCAACTTGTCTGGCAACAAAATCTGCCTCAGCGCGGTGATCGGTAGCGCGGTAGATTTTGACCATCTCCCCGTCACCTTTGACGGGTTTTAAGTCTTTATCAAGGCGCCCCTCATTTTGCACAATCAGGGCGTTAGCAAGTTTGATGACGCTGCCAACCGAACGGTAATTTAGCTCGAGCCTATAGACCTCGGCATCATGAAAATCTTTTTGAAAATCTAATATGTTACGAACATCGGCCCCACGAAAGGCGTAAATGGACTGGTCAGGGTCACCAACGACCATCAGATTGCGATTTTTGCTGGCTAATTGCTGCGTCAATTGGTATTGCACGTGGTTGGTGTCTTGATACTCATCTACATGAACAAAAACAGCCCGCTGCTGCACCCGCTCTAATACATCATGATGGTTACTAAATAACTCAACTGTGCGACCCAAAATGTCGTTAAAATCGACGGCATTGGCTTTGCGCAAGCGCATTTCATAGCGGTGATAGGCTTCTACAATTAACTCAATGGGTACACCCGATATCATCGAGCCAAATTGCCGCTCGCCCTCCTGAGCTAGCATTTCAGGACCCCAGAGGTTTGACTTGCTGCGGTCAATAAGAGCACGTAAGACTCTAGGATTGGTTTCTTCTATGCCCCGAACCGTTTCTAAAATCTCTTTTAATACATCTAGCTGATCGGTATCGTCATAAATGACAAAGCCCGGCTTTAAGCCAATGAGTTCACCGTATGTTCGTAAGATACGCAAGCAAGCAGAGTGAAAGGTACTGACCCAGACGTCTTTACCTTCCTCGCCAATTAAGTGCTCAACCCGTTCTTTCATTTCCCCAGCGGCCTTATTGGTAAAGGTAACCGCCAGTATTTGCTGAGGAACAACCCCATAATTTTCCATGAGGTAAGCAATGCGGTGGACGACAGTGCGAGTTTTACCTGAACCTGCACCCGCAATAACCAGCGCTGGCCCTTCAAAATGCGCGGCAGCAGCCTGCTGAGATTCATTTAATGAAGATAAAAGATCACTAGACACAGTTTAGGTATCATAACGCGATATGGTTTTTAAGTAGGTTAGGGCTTTTAGCTTTGGCTTAGGGAAAAGTGGTAGAGCCTAGTATTGTTACGACTTATTTTTTTAGCAAAATCGCCTGACCATCAAACATCGTGCGTAACCTATTTAAGATTTGCTGGCAAATTAAAGCTACCACTGCTGTCTTGGCGAAACGTCAAGACTTGAATAATGGCATCTAGATTAAGGGGCCCATAGATGTGTGGGAAATGGCTGCTTGTACCCAAGGCTTCATAATGAAAATCTGATCGTAATAAGGTTGTATCTATGACCAGTAAAACCAGATCTTTTTCGCCTTTAAATTGGCTATTTGCGACTTCGAGAATCTGTTTCTTATCAGAGCAATGAATAAAACCTTGGGTTGCCAGGCTATCGGTCTGGTATTGGTCACGAAGTTTGGCAAAGTTCCACTGACTTCGGTAAGTAATATGGTAGATAAGAGCCACGGCAGAGTTTAACAAAGAACGGTATGAAAAGGCAGAGTTTATGCTCGAGCCTTTAAACAAAAAGACGCTTTGCCGTTTTTAAGTCAGCAATTTTTCAGATAGGTCGATAATGAATGGGTGATGGTTGGGGAGAGGTCCTTTGGCAATTCATCTAGCGCAAAAAAGCCAAGCTCGAGCCCTTCTTTAGGGTCATTTTTAGCTTGACCGCTAAACTCATTGCAAAAATAAATAATTGCAACTGAATAGGCTTCGTCACCATTGGCGTAGCGTTTATAGAAATTTGGCCCCGAATAAACGCCTAAGAGCTTAAGAGCACCAAGCTCGAGCCCCGTTTCCTCAAAGACCTCGCGGCGAGCTGTTTGTTCGGGTGTTTCTCCTAGCTCCATAAGCCCGCCCGGTAAGTCCCAGATGCCATCATCAACTCGTCTTTGCAGGAGCAGCTTCAGTTCCTTAGTGAGCAGAAAACTACCTGCTGCAACCAAAATAACTGGCGCACTGCCAATTTTTTCTCTTAGATAGCGAATATAGTCCATACCCTACTATTAAGCTAAAAGGGTACTTTATAAATAGCTTGTTTAACTTTAAAAGCATTCTGATATTAAAAACGCTTATGAGGCTTAAGGATGCAGCTTGATTTAGGTAATGAGCGTTATCAGGTATGAAATGCTAAAACCAATTCTGTGATATTAGCAACGACACTTTTAGAGCAGGCAAAGCTCGAGCCTCACCTTTTCAGAAAACCATTTAAAATGATGGTTTTGATTATGCCCTATGCAAACTCAAGGTGTATCAATGAGCACGCCATCTTTCCAGATTCCTGAAATGCTGATTAAGTCGCCAACCGCTACGCTGCGCTCTGAAATAATGCTTACGCCACCAGCCATAAAACCACCTTCACTAAGAGCGTCAACCGTTGCTTGCACAGCACTTTCTGCTGCGTTTAAATGTTTAACAAGTAAAAGGGTTAAAGACATATCTTTTGCCCGTTTGGTAGTCAGCTCGAGCCAATCCGTTTCGCTTAATTCAGGAAACTCGAGCCCAAGAAGTTTACCACCGATGACTTGACCGCGAAAAATAAAGACATCAGGCTGGGTGCTGCGTTTGACCTCTAATTCAGTAGCAATAAAGGTATCCTCTTGCCAGTACCCCTCTACTTCGATGAGAGCTCCTAGATTTAAAAACCCCTCAATATGCGCGCCTTCAAGACGAACAACTAAGTCGTCAATGCGCAACTCAGATTGGTCATTGGCCAAATAGCTAATGATGCCGTAAAGTTTTAACTCATCGGCAAAGGCTCGAGGAATGAGTGCAAAGATGAGCACAACTAGATAGAGAAAACGTTTCATTAGACCTCAGTTCGGGGAAAAGTCAAGCTAACCTCAAAGCCTTGAGCAGGTAAATTAGCAAAGCTTAGCCTGGCACCATGAGCTTTGGCAATATGCTGAACCACGGCCAAACCTAGACCTGAACCATTCTTTTTGCTACTTGCGCGGTAAAAAGG
>JAHEBB010000210.1 GCA_024642575.1 Trueperaceae bacterium
TCCCTGCACATCAGGCTCTTCGGCAAGTTTGACCAGTTCATCAATATCAATGTTTTCATTTATTAGGGCATCTTTGGCTCGTTTAGGGATGAGTCTGGAAGCAATGTGCAAGACACTTCCAGGAATGGTAACCGTAGTTTCAGGCGCGATATCACCGTGCTTATAGACACGGATTTTTAAGTTTTTCATCAATTGCTCCCTGTTTTATACCAAGCCCGAAAAAATCTCAAAAAAACTCTGTTCGAGTTTTTCTCGAATAGATTGGGCTTGGTATTTGATTCGACAATCCAAGATTGCATTTATAACCCGAACAAAGTGAGGGTTATAAACGGAATTGGTATTAAACTTTGATTTCTGCAATAGCTAAGCGGTTTGTAAGGTTTTTTCTTTTATTTGGCCTGCAATGTCTTTTGCCCAGGCTTTGATGGCTTCCCACTGACGAAAATCCCCTACAGGTGCTTTGACTCTATCAATGAGCCATTTCTCCAAACTCGTTATTTTGTCAAGATCGATATCGCCGTGAAAGAGTTTAAGCTCAATGGGTGCTATATGCTCGAGCGTTTCCTGAAGTTTTTTAGAGATATGCCAACCTTCACTAGTATTGGTAATAGGCTCAGTGCCGGTGGGGCCACTGGCAAAAATCCAGACAGGCTGCTCTGCCAAAGCTTCTTCATGTTTTTGCATAAATTTCACGGCATCTTTGCGCCAGCGCCCAATATATAAGGCAGTGCCCAAGACAACAGCTTGATAAGGTTTGGTATTAACGACACGGTTTACTGGCAGCGCCTCCGTTTTTAAGCCTGCCTGACTCAGTATTTCTGCTATTTTTTCGGCAATCGCGGCAGTTGCACCATATTTACTGGCATAAGTAACAAGCACTTTGGTTTCCACGGTTTTCTCCTTTCAATTGCTTCTTTCTTTAAATGAACTAAAAATCAGGTAGAGCAAGGCCAAAAAGATAAGGGCTTGCGGTAAACGAATCAGCAGCCCCCAAACTTCATAAGCAGGCACACGAGCCGATGCCAGGCTGAAGTACTGAAAGATAATAAAGGCTTGAAGAAGTGCGCCAGTAATGTAAAGCCAGCGGCGTCTAATGACCAAAAGGGCAAGGGTTGCAACAGCGTAGCCACTACCAGCAATGAGACCAAAGGCTCTTTGACCTGTTGAGGGCTCGAGCACGCTAAGAACTTCAAACCCAATCAAAAAGTACAGTCCTGCTACTAAAGCGCAAAGTGCTGCCGTGAGATAGAGAAGCCGTCTTGATAATGAAGTAGATGGTGACGAGGAGGGTTTAAAATCTTTTTTGCCGATTTGTTTTCTTGTTTTGACTGTCATAACTGTCCTCCCAAGGGCTTTCTGAGCGTCTTAGGACGTTACTACCAAAGTTAAATTCGCAGGGACGCCACTTCTTTTTTTCTTAGACAAAGCTTAAGTTCTGTCTTTGCGGCGTTTGCGGTTTCCTGCAAAAACCCCACCCGAAAAACCACTAATGCCCAACATAAAACCAAAGTCGTACCATAAACCTGAATTGGGGAAAGCATAGATTCTAAGGTCATTGGGAAATAGGCTAATAACAAAGGTGATAGGCGCAATAAAACCGTGCCATAGCCCTAACCAGAACCCAGGAGTCGCCACGGTTGCTGCGGGTTGGCTGGCGGTGCAGCTGATAAGAAAAAGGAGAAGACTTAAGCTAAGGAGTTTAAGAAATGAGATTTTTGCCATTTTACCTCCCAAGGTCTGATTAGCAAAATTTACCTAGCTAGATCACTTCAAGCTAGATAATTGCCATAACCATACTAAACAAAGAACTCTGCCCTAGCATCCGTCAATAGTTGACATGTATGTCAGTAAATCCTTGACTTCAAGGCTGGGATAGGGGGTCTCAAATTTGGGTTTTGCTAATACCAAGCTGAATTGATGATGGTCTTATATCATCAATTCCGATCTTTGATCGTAGGCTCGGACAAGCTGGTATTGTTACACCCTCTTTTCAGTTTGGTATGAGACGTGTTCTCAAATAATTTTGGAAAGACGATACAAACAAGCTGAAAATATTTTTTCGTCAGACATTTTCTGACAGGATCTGTCGGGCTTGTGCTGAGGTTTGGCAGTCGGTTTAACTCTATGGTGATTTTATGCATGAGGTTGGTATTGCCAGAACTATTCTTGATATTGCTGAAGATTATGCCCAGCGCGAAGGGGCGACGTGTATCAAAACGGTAGCCTTGCGGGTTGGGGCACTTTCAGGGGTAGTTCCCGAGGCGCTCGAGTTTGCCTTTGAGGTGGCCAAGCTGGGTACGCTGGCAGCTGACGCGCGTTTAGAGGTGGATTATTTGCCCATCATTGCCTACTGCGAAGCGTGTGCGCTCGAGTTTGAAGTCAAAGATACTTTTGGCATTGCTCAGTGCCCCCTTTGCACCGAACCCACCGCAAGCCTGCGACAAGGTCAAGAGCTGGATCTGAGCTATCTGGAGGTGATTTAAGCCTTTCCTGATTGAGCTTAGTTCATTGGCACAATAGTTAACCCTGTCTAGAAAAGAAGGAACTATGGATACGCGTGACGTTAGGTTTAGCATTTTAAGGCAAGAAAACGAAGAGCGAGAACGCATCGTTCAAATCGAAAAAGGCGTTATGAGTTTAAATCAGCGTTATGCAGACGCCAATCGGGCGCGCTTTGCCGAGCATAAGCTGCTGGTTTTAAATGTTTTATCCTCACCTGGTTCAGGCAAGACGGCCTTGATTGCCCGTACTCTTAAAGATATGGCAGCTGAGTTCAGAGTTGGCGTTATCGTTGGGGATTTGGCAACTGATAATGATGCTGAGCGCTTACGCATGAGTGGTGCAGAAACGTTGCAAATTCAAACAGGTACGGTTTGCCATCTGGAAGCTGCCATGATTGGGCAAGCACTTGACGCGTTTGATTTAAGCAAGCTTGATTTGCTCATTATTGAAAATGTAGGAAATTTGGTTTGTCCAGCCGCTTATGATTTGGGAGAAGATTTTCGGGTCGTGCTGTTTTCTACCACCGAGGGTGAAGACAAACCGCTGAAATACCCCACCATGTTTAAACGTGCTGACGCTGTGATTATCAGCAAACTTGATCTTGCCGATACTGTTGAGTTTGACCTTGAAGCGGCGTTAAACAACCTTTATCTTGTGACACCCAAAGCCACCGTCTTTGAGCTTTCTGCCAAAGCAGGGCTGGGAATGGAAGGATGGTATGACGAGCTTAGGCACCGTTTTGCCAGACTCAAGTCTGCCCAAAGCTAAAGCTTTCACGGTACAACTGCGAGTGCGAGGTATGGTGCAAGGGGTAGGGTTTCGGCCATTTATTTACCGACTGGCGCTCGAGCGAGAATTAAAAGGTTGGGTGCTAAATGACGCAGAGGGTGTGCTCATACAGGTTTCTGGCGATGGGGCAAATATTGCCAGCTTTCAAAAAGCCATTGCTTTAGAAGCGCCAGTTGCTGCCAAGGTTGAAAGCATTTTTGAACTGAGCCGCCATGAGGGGCTGGAAGGCGACAGTTTTCGCATTGCCGAAAGTCAGGCAGCTTCCGTCATTACGACCCTTATTTCTCCTGATTTAACGCTTTGCGATGACTGCCTTCGGGAGCTATTTGACCCAAATAACAAGCGCTACCTCTATCCCTTTATTAACTGCACCAACTGCGGACCGCGCTACTCAATTATTGAGGCTTTGCCTTATGACCGACCCAAAACAACCATGCAAGCCTTTGACATGTGCGTATTTTGCGAAGCCGAATACCATGACCCGCTCAATCGGCGCTTTCATGCTCAACCTGTAGCCTGCCCCGACTGTGGCCCTGTGCTGCATTATCTTGATGCTAAGGGTGTAGAGCTGGCCTTAGGTAATGTCATCCCCCTTGCTGCTAATGCCCTAAGGGATGGAAAAATTTTGGCTATCAAAGGTCTGGGTGGTTATCACCTTGCCTGTGACGCACGAAATCCGCAGGCAGTTACGCTACTGCGCGAACGCAAATACCGTAAGGAAAAACCCTTTGCGCTGATGGCAAAGAATCTTGCTGAACTGAGTGACTATGTGGAGCTAGATGAGCCGAGTTGCGACCTGCTCACGTCAAATGCGCATCCTATAGTTCTTTTGCCTAAAGGTAAGCAAGCTTTGCCCGAAGCGCTTGCGCCAGATAATGCTGAGCTTGGTGTGATGCTTCCCTATACGCCCTTGCACCATCTGCTTTTTGCGGCAGGCGCACCTAGTCTATTGGTCATGACCAGTGCAAACCGCTCCTCAGAACCTATTGCTTACAAAGATGAGGAAGCGCTAGAGCGTCTTTCGGGCATTGCTGATGCTTTTATAACGGGTGAGCGAGCTATTGCACGGCGGGTCGATGATTCAGTTACGACCCTTTTTGATCAAAAACCAGTAATTTTTCGCCGTGCCAGAGGCTACGCGCCTGCTCCTGTATTGCGACATGAGCGTTTTACTCAGCCCATTCTGGCACTGGGAGCAGGGCTTAAAAGCAGCATTACGCTAGCAACTGGGGGGTACGCCTTTGCGAGTCAGCATCTTGGTGATTTAGATAATTACGATGCCTATCTAGCCTTTAAGGAAACCATCTCGGACTTAAGCCAGATGTATCAGGTGAATTTGGCTGACGCCTTAATAGTGCATGATTTGCACCCTGATTACGGCTCGAGCCGTTACGCGCAGGAGCTTCCCGGGGATAAGCTTGCGGTTCAACACCATGAAGCGCATATTGCCTCGGTTCTTGCTGAGCATAATTCCTGGGATGAAGTTGTCCTTGGGTTTAGTTTTGATGGTACAGGCTTAGGGACCGATAACACCCTCTGGGGTGGAGAAGTCTTTTATGGTTCTTTGACTTCTGGGCTTAAACGCATAGGCCACTTAAGGCAGGCTTATTTGCCGGGTGGTGACGCTGCTGCTCGTAACCCGCAGCAGGCTGCGGTTGGCTTTTTGACCAAGCTCGAGCCCTCTCTTTGGACACCTTACTTTGATAAGCGCAGTACCGAACTTTCGCTAACCATGATTGACAAAGGCTTTAATAGCCCCAAAACCAGCAGTGTAGGTCGGCTTTTTGATACCGTGGCAGCGCTTTGTGGCTTTAGACGAAAGATGACCTTTGAAGGACAGGCGGCGATTTGGCTCGAGCATCTAGCACGCCGCGTCACCCTAAAAGATAGGCGTTATGTTTTGCCTTTTGACGGTGAGGTTTTTGACTATCTTCCTCTCTTGGAGGCTATTCTTCAGGACAAACGAAAAGGGGTTTCTATTGAGGTCATTGCGTACGCGTTCCACGCTGCGCTTGCCGAAGCTGTGGTTACAGCAACTCAAAATCTTAAGGAACGCTACGCCTTTAAAACAGTTTGCCTCTCAGGAGGTGTTTGGCAAAACAAATTGCTTCATCAACTGAGCCTTAAAGGGCTTAGAAAAGCAGGGTTTGAGGTTTGGTTTAACGAAAGGGTTCCAGCAGGTGATGGCGGTATTTCGCTAGGACAGGTTGCACTGGCAGCCGCACTAAAGACGAAAGAGGAGGCAAGTGATGTGCTTAGGCATTCCCTATCAAGTGATTGAACTATTAGAAGATGAATCGGTCTTGGTTCAGGTGGGTAGCGGGCAGCAGCGCTGTTTTTCAGGTCTTATTGAGCAGGTAAACAAAGGGGATTGGCTGCTTGTTCATGCGGGCTTTGCGGTTGAAAAGATTACCGAAGAAGATGCCCGTGAAAACTTAGCGCTGATTAACCGTTATATTTTGGGGGATGAAGCTTTAGAAGCGCAGGCTAAAAGTATGTATGAGCCAGCCGCAAATCTAGAGGAGTATTGACGTGGGGAGTTTTCAGCCTGCGTTATATAAAAACCCGCTGTTGGTTAGCAAGCTCGCGGCGCGTATTGCGGAGCTAGCAGAAAAGCTCGAGCGTCCTGTCAAAATCATGCACATCTGCGGTACGCATGAGCACGAGATTGGTCGCTTTGGCTTGCGCGATCTTTTACCTAATAATGTCGAAGTCCTGGCAGGGCCAGGTTGCCCGGTTTGTGTTTGTGATAGTGATTTAATCGATCAGGCCATTCAGCTTGCCCTTACGCCGGGCGTTATTTTGTGTTCTTTTGGCGATATGCTAGCCGTTCCTGGAGGCATTCCGCTTAAAGGAGAGCGCAAAGGGGACGTGCGTATGACCCTGCTAGACGCAAAAGCTCGTGGTGCTGATGTGCGTGCGGTTTATAGCGTATTTGATGCGGCTCTTATTGCGCGAGACAACCCAGATAAAGACGTGGTGTTCTTTTCGGTAGGCTTTGAAACCACGGTGGTAGCCGTTGCTGCGCTCCTTAGACGCCAGCCGCCTGAAAACTTCTTTATTATTGAAGCCAATTACTATACGCCACCTGCAACGCATCTTTTACCCAAGCTCGAGGGCTTTAATGTGCAGGGTTTTTTGCTGCCCGGTCATGCTTCGGCTATTACCGGTATTCGTATTTATGAGCATTTGCCTGAGCTGGGTATTGCTTGCGCTTCATCAGGGTTTGAACCCGTCGATGTTTTGGCAGGTGTCGCCTCTTGTTTACGACAACTCACCGAAGGTAAACCTCTGCTCGAAAATGTCTATGGTCGCGTTATTCAGTTTGAAGGAAATCAAAAAGCGCTAAAAGAACTGGATGAGGTCTTTGAATTGACCCGTATGCGCTGGCGGGGTATTGCAGATATTCCAGCATCGGGCTACAAGCTTCGGGAGGCTTATCAGTCTTTTAGTGCTGCCAAAAAATTTAACGCTGTTTTAGCAAACTCAGTTGAAAAAAGTGTTCATGAGCACCCCAAAGGCTGCCGCTGTGCAGATATTACGCTTGGCCTAGCCAAACCGAGTGATTGCCCTGTTTTTGGCAACCTGTGCACGCCAGATAACCCGTACGGTCCTTGCATGGTGAGTCATGAGGGAACCTGCCGCGCCTGGTACAGCTACGGCATGAGCCAGAATCATATTGAAATTGAGGTGGTCTGATGGCGCGCTATGAGCATGTTCGCTTGTCACATGGTTCGGGTGGGAAGTTAACGCTCGAGCTTATCGAAGAGCTTTTTGCCAAAACTTTTGCCAGTCAACCCCTGCAAGAACTTAGTGACGCTGCGGTTGTTTCTAACCCTGGTGGGCGCATTGCCTTTGCTACCGATTCTCACTCGGTCAGACCGATCTTTTTTCCTGGCGGAGATATTGGGCGATTAGCAGTTGCTGGTACAGTCAATGATTTAGCGGTTATGGGCGCAAAACCACTTTATCTGTCCTGCGCTTTTATTTTGGAAGAAGGGTTTTCTCTTGAGCAGCTTGCTTGCGTGGTGCGCTCAATGAAGGCAACGGCTGATGAGGCAGGGGTAGAAATCGTTACAGGAGATACCAAAGTTGTAGAACGGGGCAAAGGAGATGGCATTTTTGTCAATACCAGTGGCATTGGGTTTATCTCTGAAGGGCGTGATATTGGCCTGCACCGAGTATGCGCAGGGGATGTTTTGCTGACGAATGGCACGCTGGGTGATCACGGTATTGCGGTGATGTCTCAGCGTGAGGGCTTTAGTATGACGCTCGAGCTAAAAAGTGATGTTGCTCCGCTGAATGGTTTAACCGAAGCGATACTTGCAGCTGCACCCAATACCCATTTTATGCGTGATATGACTCGAGGCGGTTTAGCCGCTGTTGCCAATGAACTTGTTTTGCGTAAACCCTACGGCGTGCGGATTTTTGATGCTCAAATTCCTATGCATCATGACGTTTTGGAATACAGCGAAATGCTAGGTATTGACCCCCTACTGAGTGCCAATGAAGGCAAGATTTTACTTGCCGTGCCTAAGGATGAAGCCGAAGCTGCTTTGACGGCAATGCGAGCCCATCCGCTAGGGGAAAAAGCTGCCATTATTGGCGATGTGATCAAAAAACCCGAAGGCATGGCCCTGATTGAAACGGCTTACGGCACACGCCGCATCCTTGAAATGCCCATAGAAGAGCAATTGCCCAGAATTTGTTAAGGCTTTTGATGAGATTCTGGAGGCTGTAAAACGACTCATTGTTTAAGGATTTAATTTTTAACGCTGCAAAGATTTTGCGTTAGTTAATCCAATGTTTTTCGATAAACATTGGAAGGTTGAATCTGAATCCATTTTCACTTGTCATTCCGACTTTAGCTCCAGCGAAGGATGGGGAGGCTGAAATCCATAGTCTGTAATTTGCCGAAAACTGCCTTTGTAAATCTCAAATAATTTTGGAAAGACTATGAATAGAGGTTAGAACGAAGGCGCAAAATGAGATCTTATTTCGTCTGTTTAAGAGCGCTCATACACCGTCAGAGAATGTCTGACAAAACTGTCAGAGTCTTGCGGATTTCTGAGTTCTCTTTGGCATCCTAGGCTAAGGAAAACCTTGGGAAATATTTCTCAAGCTAATGAGGTGGTTTAATGACAGGTGCACAAACGTCAGGCAAACTGCAAGCCCATCTTAGTGGCGATATGCGTTTTGATTTGCTTGAGAAAACCCTCAAGCGTACACGCTTTCGTCAGGATGCGCTTATCGAGGTTTTGCATAGTGCTCAAGATATTTTTGGCTATCTCAGTCCAGATATTTTGCACTACGTTGCCAGAAAGTTAAAGCTTCCACCGAGTCGTGTGTATGGGGTTGCCACCTTTTATCACCTCTTTTCCTTTACCCCTAAAGGCGAACATAGTTGTACGGTTTGTTTGGGCACGGCTTGCTATGTAGGCGGCGCACCTGCGATTGCCTTGGCGCTCGAGCAAAGTTTTGGCATTAGGCTCGAGCAAACCACAGCAGATAAACAACTTAGCCTTGGTTCGGCGCGCTGTCTTGGTAGCTGTGGTCTTGCCCCTGTTCTGGTCATAGACGGTGAAGTCTGTGGACGCATGAATTCAGAGACTGCCTTGGCAAAAGTGTACAAGCAGCTAGAGGAGACCCATCATGATTAAAAGCCATAGCGATCTTGAAATCATTAGCCTTGAGGAAAAGCAAAACACGGCACAGTACAGGCACCGGGTTATGTGTTGTAATAGCACGGCGTGTTTATCGGCGGGGGCGCATGGGGTACGGG
>JAHEBB010000211.1 GCA_024642575.1 Trueperaceae bacterium
ACCAAACTCTTTTCTCGCAACCAGGGGACAGGCACCCTTAGGCTACGGTCCCCAAGCACGAGTCTTACCTCGAGATCTAAAAATGGAATTAACTCCCAGCAACTACTACCATCAGCTGCGGTTTTTTGTAGTGACCACTTATATTCGTCAGCTTCTAAACTACACGTCAAACCAACAAGTGGATATTCATGAGGACTCAAAAATTGTACCCAAACGCATCCTCTTGGCCCCAAATCTAAGGTGTTGGGCAAATGCGAAGACAGTTTATAAACCTGATTAACTGCCATAAAGCTCCTCGAGCTTTGCCTGAGTTTTAGGGCCAACTATACCGTCTACCTCAAGCTCATGCTCTTCTTGAAACCGTTTGATGGCTTGTAAGGTTTCAGGATTCATCTGCCCCTCAAGAACTCCACACGCATAGCCAAGATTCGCCAAACGCTCCTGTACACCTTGAAGTTTAAAGCTCGGATTTAAGTCTCCAAGCTCGAGACTTAAAGTTCCCCAATCCTCAAGAGCTAAGCTTGCCTGATAGGTTTCAGCAGGTAGCACCTGCTCCAGATTTCCCTCAGCATCCGTAGTACCCGAGTAGTTTTTATCTGCCATAAGCGTATAGTTAACATCACTGAGGGGTTCGCCGTACATCACGAGCCTCAGTTGCAAAAGCATGCGATCTAACTCATAATCTTGGGGGGGCATAGTTAGGGTTATGCTATGGGTTTCGCCGCTCGAGGCGATAGCTCTTTGTTCGGGCATAAGGCTCAAAACGGTAAATACTCCTGAAGCTCGACCCTTACTCAGATCTAACTTACCCTCTTTTAGCGGGTATGTTTTTTCAAAAACTGTGGTTCCTCTTTTTTCTCCGGGTAAACTAACATTACCACCAATTACTTTAACGGTATCTGCATCCAGTTCGACCACAATATCTGCATGACTTTCGCCTGTGTTATTTTTCTTGAGGTAACTATAATTATAATGCTTTCCCGCTCTGCCCCTTACAATAATGTCTCCTAGTTTAAGGATAGCCTGATTTGCAAATGCCCAGTAATAGCCGCGCAAACCCTTTTCTTTTTTCTTATAAGCTTCATGGGCATAGTACATATGTCTTGGGTGAGGACTCACAGGCAATAGTTCTTTAAAAAGCTTTTCATCGCTAACTTCTCCATAAAGTTCCTGAAAAGCCTTTTTTACACAGTAAGAGACAAAAATAGCACTCCAGGCTTCGCTACTCACGGAAAATTCCTTACCAGTAGCCAAACTTTTCGTTGATCCAAAGGTAAAATTCAAATATTCTTTAACACGTTTGTCCCCGGCTGGCGTATCTTCGGGCGTCGGGTACGTTTTGTCAACTTTGGAATTAATTGACATTTTCCAATAATCAGCTTCATCTTTGGCTACTTTAACAATCTTATTGCCAAGATCATCTTCTTTAATAGCCAAAAGTCCGCTAGCATCCTTAAACCCAAGTTTTAACTCTTTTGCCATACTCAATCCATGAAACGCTTATTGCCTGATAGAGCCCTGCTGCTCAAACTTCTCTCGGGTTGAAATGAATCTACTGCTTGTAGGTCAACGCCGAATTTTGACCTCGAACTTTACCTAACGAAACCAGTATCCCAAAGGTGTTTATCTGCCACGCGACTACATGCCACCCACCTCGAGCTTTCCATCTACCTGTAAATCATTAGCAATCTCGGTTTTACTTTTTACATCCACTTTGTTTTCGGTTATTTCCACATTGTTATTAAGAATGATCGTTTCCGTTTCAATAAAAATATCTTGTTCGCTACGCTGCATCATTTTATCTTTATCAAAAACAATGCCCATAGTATCTTCTATCGCTGTACCCTTATCTGAAACAGACAGCGCCAAAATTTCAGTATTTATACTTAAAGTAGCAGCCTCGAGCTGTTCATTAAGCACCTGTTGGGAGCCATAAATAATAGGAGTATGAAAGGCTTGTAGCTCAAAAATAATCTTATCGCCTTCAACACGCCTGACATAAAACTCAGCATAGTCATCTTTAGGCGTGGTCGGCAAAACAAACTCTGCCATCAGATGACCATCCGACTTAAGCAGGTCTGAGTCTTTGGGATCCATGAGTTGCCAGGTTGGTGGGTCAGGAGGGGTTAAGAAGACCCTGATTTCATCACTGTCATCTTCATCCCAGGCTTTAAAATGACCTTCAAGCATACAGGGCGTTACACTACTGGCAGGTACTTGAAAACCAGACTCGAGGCTTAAGGTAATAGCCAGAGCGTCCAATTCAAAATCAAAACTATAGCTAATGGTTTCACATAAAAAGAACTTCTCAGCAAGTTTTACAGGTCCAGGCACATACAAAAGCTCAGTTTCACTGCCCACTTCTAAAAACCCACTTAAGGCCGTACTAAGACCATGTTCAGCAAGTTTTTTAAGTAGGGCCATTTTTTTGTCTGCTTTAACCTGAAGCCCTGTTTTTCTGAGTTTGGCCTTATGCGCTCTGGCTTCTTCTCGACTAACAAAGCGTATAGGCAAGCTGGCGCTGATATTTTCCCAGCTCGAGTCCAGTTCAAAGGCATTTTCCTCATCAAAAAACACCAGTCTAAGTGCCTCTTCTTCGGCATGAATCGCTGTCCAACCTACCAGCTCGGGCAAGTGCAGTTGCAAATAACAAATAACCGTATTTAAGAATTGTTGATTGTCCTGGTAAATTGGTCGGGTCAAACAGCTAGCAATCGGCAGTATTTTATCAATACGTTCTTTGTAATCATTAATAGGAACCAAGACCTGATTGGCCAAACAGCCATTTAAAAACGTCCAGCCGCCAACCTCTGCCTGATTTTGATAAATCCCATAATTTAGCTCAGTTGGTGCTTCAACGCTTCGAACAAGCCAATCTTCAAAGGCTTCGTTAAGGATAAGCGCGTAGATATAGGCTTCACTTTCATTAGCTTCATTTTTACTCTTATCAAAACCGTAAGCCAGAACGTCTACGCTTTCCCCCTGCCACTCGAGCTTAGCTCGTTCACTCGTTACTAAAATTTCTTTGATGATGCTTTCGTCAAATTTCTCTTCTGTTAAAAGTCTCAAGCTAGGCACACTGTTAAGAGATAGGCTTAGGTCTGCCCCACTTAGTTTTATGTCCAGTGCACCCAGCTTAAGGTTCATAAGTTAATCCTTACTTTTTATCACTAACAATTTTGTCCATGCGATCATCGTTAATATCACGCAGATGGAAGATTTCATATGGTGGATGCTTTGTCGTTTTTATGACCCCGCTTGCCCCTGTCTCCTTGACATTGTAAACGTGTCGATTAATCCCGCCATGACTATCCCCTGTAGGGTAAGAGGCAACAAGCGTTGACAATTTCTGCATGACATCAGCACCCCCTGATTGGTCATTAAAGAACCAGCTTCCCATCTCAACTCTGCCGTCAAGCTCTGCACTCATCGGTAATGCGGAAAATGCACCATCACAAATCATGACCCAGCCTTCTTTACTGCTGTCTCTGATCTGATCTGCTGGGCTAGGGAATTCCCAAGTTTGACCATGCCATTTGGAGTTAATAGTTAACTTAGGGATTTCTTTTTTATGCGCAGCCAAAATATCATTAAAGATGTTGTCACCCAAAAAGGGCATAACAACTGTTAAGGCCATAATAGCCTCACCCGTTTCTTCCATAGCTAAAGCAAAGACTTCACGCTCTTTAACACTATCAAAGTCAAGGGTACGCTCCATAAACTCAGTTTGGTCATCGTTATCTGGGGTAATCAGATAATCTTTGTACCACTCGGCCTTAAACCAGTCAGGTAGCGCATAATTATCAAAGCGGTAAAGATGCAAGTAGCCCCGTTCGTTACGGTATTCTGTAAACCGGCTATAGAGCAAACTTAAATTGCTTAGCGTAATGGTTTGTCCACCTGCATCTTTAATCTCTATGGAACCAATATGCTCTCGTTTAGGTCGAGCTAAGCTAGGGCCCGAACCGCCTTTGACTGGCGGTTGTTGAGAAAAATAGACGGCTAAATAGCCTCCTTTAATTTCAACAAAGTTGGTTGCCTGATTATGATCAAAGCTGGTATATAGCCAGAAGCTTTCTAACGTTTCACAAAGGACTTCACCATCTTGTTTAAATTCATATGCCACTGTAAGCCTCCTTGGTACAATTGTCTTACCTAAAAACCCTAGCCTAGTTTTCCCAATAAACTGCTAAACTTCTCCTTTCTTATTCGGCTGCAGACTCTTCTTGACCATTTCCTTGCGAGCCAGAAGCATTCTCTAACAGAAGGTTATAAAACGCGTTTTTAAACGGCAAATCAAGCAGGGCATTTTGGTTATTGCGGTGCCTACTTCCAAAGGGGATTTGAAAGCTCATATTGAGTGAACTTCTACCTTCGGGTCTTAGAAAATTATTGTTGCCATCTCGAATATAAACAGGATAATCGGGACCAAGTGCAAAATGGTAAGCAGAAATGCGCTCCCTTTCGATTTCTTTTTTCGACTGATACATTTTATCGGCAATTTGGGTATCGGTAAGGGTATAGCCACCTTCGTTTTGCATAGCCAGAACAAGCAGATTAAACCATTGGGTAAAGATAAGAGCGTCAAGCAAGCTTTTGCGTGATTTTGTCCAAATATCTCTTAAAACCTGAGCCAGAGCTGCTTGACGACTCACTTCAAGACCAAACTTTTCTCTTAAAGTATCAAATGCCTTGGTACTGATTTCTTGAACTTTCCCAAAGCTTTGCGAACCTTCAGGTAGTAAGATCGCAGCGGCCAAAAGCAAATAGGGGTTTCTCTGGATAAAGCGGTCAACGACAATGCCTTCTATTTTAGGATCAGCCCCTCCTTGCTTAATATCAAAATCGAGTTGTAGTTCTTGACCGTCAAAGACGGGCAAGGCAGTACTGCTCCTTAAACCTCGAGCCTCAGGGGAAATAAAAATAGGCAATTGGAAATTAATTAGCTGATCCGTCCCAGCATATTTTGCAAAGGTCTGGGCTAAGCTTTGTAAGCTGGCTTGCGTGGCACTTGCCTGTGTCGTCAAATAAACCACACTGGGTGGGCCTTCTTCTAGATTAAACAAGTAACCCTGAGTACTGCGTGGTTGTACAAGCTCATCAATGGTGCTGTTTAAGAAGATGACATTAATGCCTGAATCAGACATAGCTTCCATAAAGCTACGTATTTCAGATAGTTCTTGCAAATAAGTCTGCACACCGGATAACTCTGAAGCTAGAGCGTACTGATAGTTAATAATATCTGTGAGTTCATCAATGCCATCATCTCCATCAGAAACAGGGTAATACTTACTTAAATTAATACGTGATAGCTCAGGACTCACCATACCATCCCGCACCAACAAGTCTTCAATGACTTTGGGGTCATTGGCATCGACCAAGTTCTCTACAATGTCAATAATTAACCCTAAACCATTGCTGATATCAGGCTTCCCAAGTTGCGATTGGCTTTTAGGTACAGCCAAAATGTACTCTGTAAGCATAAGCGCACGCGTACCTCTGGTCAGGTTCTTGTCTGAGTCTTTAGCATAAGCACCTACAATTTGGTCTTGCTTTTCAGCCAGCTTGGCATTACCTTCTAGAAGCGTCTGAACCTCTTCCTGATTTTGTTTTTGATCATTTACGAAATTTTGAATATCAGTTAAAGGAAAATCTGTTTCGGTTATCAAAACATCGGGTTCATTGGCAATCTTTAAAACAGCCTTGCCGTCTGTTAACAAGGCTTCAGCTTTATCGGCAGCAACGGAATATTCAATGGTGGCATCATTGTTAAATTTTGCCTTGGCAATTTCTGCACCTTCGCCACTCAGAATCGAAAAGGTTTCGTTTTTTATGTCTTCAAACTTCTCTGGTTTTGCCCCTACCTTAACAATAGGTTCATTGCTTTGAGATTTCATGACAGCAACCTGCTGCTCATACATACCCGTACGAAACTCCTTAAGGTTTTTTCTGCGCGCATTGGGCAAAGAAGTTTCGACGGTTAAAACCACAGGAGAACCCACCAATTCAGATTCTGTAGCAACTTGCTGCTGATTGCGCACAATATCGTAGAGTTTTTCGGTATCTTCTATTTCGGCTCTAATGGTGTCATAGTTATCAAGATACTTTTGTGCAAAGTGATTTTTACTAGCACTGGCATAAGCACTTACAAATTCTCTGGTTACAATGGTTTTTAAATCAACACTTGGGTCAGCATTTTCTTTAAAGACCTGTTCGGCATTGCGAATAATGTTCTCAATAAACAATTCAATTTCCGGGTAGGTTTTTCGTGCTTTTTCACCAATACGGTCTAGCATTCGCTGTTTAAAGTCAGCCAGAACATAGCCCTCAGTTTCGCTAGCTTTGGTGTTTTTAATAAGACGATAAAAGGGTACGAAAGTCTCGTTAAAAGCATCTAACTCTTTATAAAGCTCGCCTACCTTGCCACCCGCCAGTTGACTGAGCATGGTAAATAGTTTTTTAGCCCTGGTTCTTAGGCTAGCTGCCGTTACTGACTTGTCAGCAATCAGCGCTGAAAAGGTCCTCTCTTCGGCCATTTCCAGAAACTTTTCGTTAAACAAATCGTCATCGATTAGCTGCTTTGAAACATCTTGGTCAATCTTTGTATCAGCAATACGCTTGCGCATTTCACTGCGCTCTGCAAAGGTCTCACCAGGAATGCGTTTGTCGCCTTGACCCTCAATGCCATGCAAATACATGGGTTCGGCAGCCTTATGAAACTCACCTTCATCAAAGTTTGCATATTTGCTAGCAAGCCACATGACAATATAAGGATGGAGGGTTTGGGAGCGCACCAGTCGATGCACTGACTCTGATGAGGTTAAAAAGGCTTGATAATATTTTAAGAAGTCACGGCCTCCAACAAAGGAAAGCGACGGCAAACCGTAGCGCGCATGACCCGCATAGTTATTTAGCCAATCAGCATTACTTTCAAATTTGGTACAGGCTTCCCAAATGCTATCGCTCTGCAAATTTCCTTTCATAACATGTTTACAGCGCTTAAGCGCTTCTTCTAAAGCTTCTTGCTCATTCTGTTTTAGCTTATCAGGCGAGGTATCGTTATTCATATGCGCTCTTATAGCGCCAATAATCTCAGCTTCATCTCGCTCATAAGCTGTCAAATACTTAACTATTTCTGAACTAAGCTTGTAATTAGAAGCCAAAACATCAAACCATTGTCTTTGACTAAAGGCACCGTCTAGTGCTTCAAAGGTTGAGTGGTACATATAGTCTCGAGCAATTTTTAAAACACTCTTAGAAAAATTACTGTGCGAAAAATTCGCTAACTTATCGAGGTGTTCAACCAATTCTCTAACCAGCTTACCCCCATGTTTTTGCATTACCTTAATTTTGGGTTCGCTAAAAATATCGGAACTGGTATCGAGTAGCGGGCTATCACTGGTAATGGTTTGAAAATTAAAATTAGCGACATTCCCTTTAGCAACCTCTACGGGGCTACTGATTCTGTAGCGGTTAAACAGGTTGGGTCCCATATTCAAAACCTGGGAAAAATCAAGGCTTAACGACGGTTTTACACTCTCGAAAAATCCCTCGGGTGAGATGGGTTTTGTATTTGGAGAACTGTTTATATTACTAAAAGTAAACCGTTCTCCTGGCGTTTGAGGATTAAACCGCCCAATAATCGCTAAGGTTTTACCCGAATTGCGCATGAGTGTTTTCTGTTTCTCGGTTAAGGGTGCCATCTAACTTCCTTCCTTTAGGCCAATGCCCGACCTGCATCAACCCGATGCTTTATAACCAAACGTTCAATACTTCTGGCAGATTGGTTGTTAGAAAGTGCTTGATGAATAATAG
Organism: Trueperaceae bacterium; assembly: GCA_024642575.1. Taxonomy (GTDB): domain Bacteria; phylum Deinococcota; class Deinococci; order Deinococcales; family Trueperaceae; genus JAHEBB01. The sequence goes on from JAHEBB010000211.1 coordinate 7,816, forward strand.
CGTTTCTAGTGTCATCTGGGCAATCTTGCCAACCATATTTTTTAAGACTGAGGTTTAGAATTTTGTGCAAATAGTCAGGCTCTTGAATGGGAAAGAAGGGAATGACAAAATCAACTCTGTCAAGCATAGCTCTATCTAAAGGCGTTTTTCGCTGTACCTGCTCGAGCCTTGCTGACTTTTGCCTTAGCGCAATATAGTCCTCAATTATCATGTCCGCATCCCCATTAGATCCAGGGTTTTGTTGCCACTCATCAAAAGCCGCCTTGACTATGCTGGTTTCGCGGCTTAAATATTCTTTCATACCAGCTTCGGTCTCATCTACCACTCCCTTTAAAATAAGGTTTCGCAAGGCTTCGTCAGGAAACTGATTGGCCATTTCATGTCTGCTAGCACCTTTAGCTTTTAGACTTCGGTAAGCCTCTTCGACCTGATCTTGACCTTGGTTGGTCGTCATAATAAAAATCACTTGCGAAAAATAAACAATATTACCCTCGGCATCTTTGCCTTCCCCTTCAAGAATACTTAAAAGAATGTCTTGAATAGAAGCGTCAGCACGGTCAATTTCATCTAATAGGATGACACAAGAAGGCCTCGAGCGCACCATGTCATAGATAGTCTTGGTTGATTTGTAGCCTACATAGCCTGGGTCAGAACCCATAAACCGGGTTCTCGAGCCTTCCGAAGAGTACTCCGACATATTAAAAACAAAAAAAGCTTCTTCACCCAAACCCAACTGAATGGCAAGTTGCCTACCCAGATGCGTCTTACCTACCCCTGGTGGCCCTGCAAACAAAAAGCGTCCACGAGGCGCCCGTCTGGGTGGTTGTTTGGCCATCAACTTTAAGACTTCACAAATACGCGCTACCGCGTGATCCTGAGCAATAAGGTTACTCTTTAAACGTTCTTCAACACTTGTATAAAATTCATCAGGGTCTTTACCGATGAGTTCAACCTGCAAAGACTGCTCCTCGGCAACATGCTCCCACAAGTCTTGCATAATAATTCGGTCTGTGGGGGCTTTTTGCAAATAAGCAATGCGGTTCTCAGCACGGTTCAGGACACTCTCGGCCAGATGTAAAGCAACCTCTGGAAAAAAACGGCCAGGATAACGCTCAGACGCTAAGTTAATCAGTTGGTTATAGAAACCTTCTGGCTCTTCAAGGCTAAGCTCGAGCGCAGACGCATTAATAAGTAACTCGAGGCGTGCTTGAACAATCTCTTTGGTAATCGTCGGGGACAAAGGTGGTAAAGACACGG
>JAHEBB010000212.1 GCA_024642575.1 Trueperaceae bacterium
AGTACCGTGATTTGGCGGAAACCATTTACCGCGATTTGGCGCGGCGTATGCCCATAGAGTTTCGCTTAAGCCGTGAAGAATTTGACCAGCTCAGTCGCAATTTGCAGGGTTTATCTTTGCTCGAGGCTGAAAAAATCTTGACTAAAGCCATGATTGAAGACTATCAGCTAGGACCCGATGATTTGACTAGGGTTAGAGACGCGAAAAAACACATCATTGAGCAAAATGGGCTTTTGGAGTTTTATGCCAGTGAGCATAAGCTCGATGAAATTGCAGGTTTGCAGGGTCTAAAAAATTGGCTTGGTAAACGTAGAGCCATTGTGCAAAGGCCCGATGAAGCAAGACAGTTTGGGCTCGAGTTTCCTAAAGGCATTTTGCTTTTGGGGGTTCAGGGGAGTGGTAAAAGCCTTTGCGCTAAAGCGGTTGCCAGCGATTGGCAGTTGCCGCTTATCAAAATGGACCCCTCGAGCCTGTTTAACAAGTACATTGGTGAAACTGAAAAGAACTTTCGGCAGGCAACAGCACTTGCAGAAAAACTTAGCCCCATTGTGCTCTGGATAGACGAAATTGAAAAAGCTTTTGCCGCAGGTTCAGAGGATGGCGGCGTTTCGCAGCGCATCCTTGGCGTCTTTTTGGCCTGGCTACAAGAACGTAAAGGGGATGTCTTTGTGGTTGCTACTGCCAATGATGTCAGTAAGCTAGCGCCAGAACTTTTGCGTAAAGGTAGATTTGACGAACTCTTTTTTGTTGACTTACCGAGTCTTGAAACCAGAAAAGCGATTTTGGCAGTTCACCTGCGTAAGCGTAAACGTGAACCTGGGCAGTTTGACCTGGCACGTTTGGCAAGAGCATCTGAAGGGTTTAGTGGTGCAGAGTTAGAGCAGGCTATTGTTTCTGGGCTTTACACGGCGTTTGCCGAAGGCGAAGAGTTAACGACGGATGTGCTCGAGCAAGAACTTAAACTTAGCGTTCCTTTATCGGTAACAATGGCTGAAAAACTGGAGGCGCTGCGTATGTGGGCAAAGGCTCGAGCGGTGCCTGCTAATTAAGCTCAGACTGAATTAATGATGTCATTATCAATCATTAATTCCAATCTTAGATCGTTCGCTCAAATCGCTTAAATGATGACACTATTGATTCAGATCGAGCTCCATCAGGTCTTCAGCAATAACCAGTTCTCCCGTAAAATCCGCTTGAACATCCCTAATAAGTGAAACCATCAGCTCAGCAGATTTTTTGCGAAAATGCGTTAATATTAGCCGTTTTATACCTGCATTATGGGCTAATTTGCCCACCTGACCCGATGAAATAATGATGTGCTTTGCTGATTTTATAAATCCTTTTGAAGTTAGTTCAGCTTCTGCCAGATAGCAAGAAATGAGCAAGGTCTCAACCCCTTTGATACTAAGTTCTAGCTCCTCGGTCATGGCTGCGTCTCCGGCTATGACAAGGGAGCATAAGGGGCTTGTAAGTTTATAAGCCAGGCAGTTCCAATCAGCTAAACCCAGACTTTGACCATGATTAACTTTAAAGCTTTCAAGCTTAAGATGATCAAGCTGAAGCTGCCAGTCTGAGTCAATATCATGAACCTTAATAAGTTCAGAAGGTGTTTTTCCTTCGGGTTCCATAAATGTAGCAAAGCGAATGTCATGAACAAATACTTGACCTAGTAAGGCATTTACGAGCTCTTCTGTTCCCTTTGGACCATAGATATAGATAGGTTTATCTCGCCCATTGTGCCAGGCAGTCATAATGACTTCGCCAAGATCAGCGATGTGATCATAATGATGATGGCTAATAAAAATATAATCAATCAGAACGGGGCTAAGCCCAAGTTTGAGTAACTGCATGCTCACCCCCCGCCCTGTGTCAAAAAGAAGATTCTGCTTCCCAGCCCTAACTAGAAAGGCGCTAGTTGCGGGTCTGCTTGGGTCGAGAATGGGGGTTCCTGTGCCTAGTAAGATAAGTTTCATAAAAACCTGACGTTTATTATGGCAGTAAAGTGAATTTTGTATGAGCAATGTAAGATAAATTACTCATTCTATCAACTTGGCTTGATAGTCTTCTTTTTGGAAACCCATTCCTCTCTCCACTCCACCTAAACCTTTAGGTGGAGTGATTTTTTTTGCCTTTTGAAGCCAGTAATTAGTCACTTATGGCTTCTGCTAAACGGCGAGCAGATAATTCCAAAAGGCGTTCCTGAGCACAAAGACGATGTTGCCCAGGCGTACGTTTGGGGCGACTGTAGCGACCATCAGCTTTAAGAAAGCGGGCTTTTTGATTATCACGCAAATAGATATCAACAATAGCCATGACTTTTTTCTTTAAGCGCTCATCTTCTATGGGCACCAAAGCCTCAACGCGGCGGGTCAGATTGCGCTGCATCCAGTCAGCAGAGCCTATATAAACATCTTCACGACCCCCATGGTTAAAGTAAAAAACCCTCGAGTGTTCTAAAAAGCGCCCCACAATTGACCGCACTGTGATGGTTTCACTTAGACCTTTCACCCCAGGGCGTAAGCAGCAGATTCCTCTTACAATCAGATCGATTTTTGCCCCTGCTTGTGAAGCTTCATAAAGCGCTACAATCACATCAGGGTCAACCAGGGCATTCATTTTGGCGATAATTTTGGCGGGCTTACCTTCTCTGGCAAAATCACGCTCCTCATGAATGGCTTCTAAGATTTTGTTTTTCAGCGTTTCAGGGGCAACCCAGAGCTTTCGCCAATTATCCTGTTTGCTAAAACCTGTAAGGTAGTTAAAGAGCTCTGAAGTGTCTTTACCAATTTTAGGGTCACAGGTTAAAAGGGCAAAATCTGTATAGACGGTAGAGGTGCCTTTATTATAGTTACCCGTGCCTAAGTGAACATAGCGTTTTATTTCTGAGCCTTCCCTGCGCACAATCAGCAGGGTTTTACAGTGCGTTTTAAGACCAGGGAAACCGTAAACCACATGAACCCCTGAGCGCTCGAGCTCTCTTGCCCAACCAATATTGTTTTCTTCGTCAAAGCGCGCTTTTAACTCAACCAGCGCTGTGACCAGTTTGCCATTGCCTGCTGCGCGCATAAGGGCTGCAACCACAGGTGATTGGCGACCCACGCGGTAAAGGGTCTGTTTAATCGCCAAAACATTGGGGTCATCAGCAGCCTCTTCAATCAGATCTAGCACGGCGTCAAAGGCGTGAAACGGATGATGAATAAGAATGTCACCTTTGCGTATGGCATCAAAAATACTGCTCTCATTGCGGTATTCGGTGGGTAACCGAGTAACAAAAGGTGGGTCTTTGAGTTCAGGAATATCCAGCGTGGCTAATTCCATAAACGCGCCTACGTTTAAATAGTGCGGTATTTCGTAAACATCGTCTTCGGTTAGCTCGAGGTTATCACGCAAGTAGTTGCGCCATTTTTTGGGCATGCTGGTTGTAACCTCGAGCCTGACGGCGTCGCCCCAGCGTCTGCGCCTAACCTCATCTTCTATAACAAGCAGCAAATCATCAGCTTCGTCTTCAGCAATTTCAAAGTCGGCATTGCGCGTAATACGAAAAGCATGAGCTTTTTTAACACTGTAGCCAGGAAAAAGCTCTTCGGCATAATGCGTTAAAATATCTTCTAGGATGACAAAGCGAAAACCTTTGCCCGGCAAGGCAAAAAACCTTGGCAATACATTAGGAACTTGAACGAGGGCAATTTTTAATTCTTCTTTACTCTGATCTTTAACTTCAAGCAAAAAACAAAAGCTCAGGTTAGGTAGTCGGGGAAAAGGATGCCCTGAATCAACTGCCAGAGGGGTAAGTACAGGAAAAAGTTCAGAATGAAAAAAATCATGAACGGCAGTTTGCTCAGTCGTATTTAGGTCTGACATAGGAACCAGAGCTACGCCCTGTTTGGCTAAAGCAGGTAAGACCTGTTTTCCTAAAATAGTGCGGTGCTCTGCTACCATTTCATGTAAGGCTTTGGCAATGACATCAAGTTGTTCAGCGGGAGACAAGCCATCAAACGTAAGTTTAGCTACGCCAGCGTCAAGCTGCTCTTTAAGGCCGGCATAGCGAATCATAATAAATTCATCAAGATTGGTACTAAAAATGGCCAAGAATTTTAGCCGCTCTAAAAGGGGGTTGCTTTCATCAGCAGCCTCTTCCAAAACACGCCCATTAAATTTAAGCCAGGAGAGTTCGCGGTTAAAAAAATGTTGATAGTCTCTAAGATCAGAGATGCTATTAGGTTCAGACATACCCACTAGACTAACAGAACTCGCTAAAAGAGGTGTCAGAAAAATAGGAAATGAAGGCAAATAGGGAAAAATTTCGCACTATTAAGGCAAAAGGAGCTTGTATTAGTAGGGGTATAAGGCAGACTGATGTTTAGAGCGAACATTCAGGTTCAAGAGCGTGATTAATACCAGCCTGAAAAGTCATTGTATTAATACTTAGCTTATTTGAGCCTACGATCAAAGAGCGGAATTGATGGTATTTCATCAATTCCGCTTGGTATAAGTGAGTTTTCAAACATTTCCTTAAGACAGGCTACCTGTCAGGAGAATGCTACCTCTCTTTTATTTTAAGGGTTTCACAAATTTACTTTCTAACTCATAAAAAACAAGTTAGTCTATAGTAATGCGTTATCTCTTTGGCCTTTTGCTTGTTTTAGCCTTGAGTCAAAGCGTTTGGGCAAAAAGCTTACCTCAATTTGAACCTGAATCAGCGGAAGCCTGGGCTTATGTTCTTGATCTTGCCGATGATGTTGTTCCCTATATATATGAAACGACCCTTTCGGGCCTAAGTTGTCATGCAAGTGCCAAGGAAACCCAATCAACTTTAGAAAGGCTGGCGTTTGAATATCAGGTACCTCCAGCTTTGCTGGCTGAAAGTGTTGCTGCTTATTTTTGGAGTGATTGGACACGGTTAAAGGTTGATGGCTACGACGTAAATTCAGTGGTGACCAGTGAGCCTGACCCAAAAGCGCTCGAGCAATTTCTCGATGCGTTTTATCAGCAGCATGAGCCTTGTTTGCTGACGACTTTGCGGGTGCTGGTTGATGGTTATGAGGGTTACTACAAACATCAAAGTGATGGTCATTATTTGCGGCTTAATACCAAAACAGGGGAACCTTATTCACTGATTGCCTTATCAAGTGATTATTTTCCGGGTACAGGGGTATTTGAACCTTTAGGCATTGTTTACGGTGTGCGTTTGGCTGGTCTGTTAAAGATAGACTTCATTCGTAAGCCAGCAGTAGAGGCAATTACCAAGACCATTGCCAAACGCATCAAAGAACAAGGCTCTGCACTTAAAATGTTTTAAGGTTTAGATCAATCTTAACAAGGGTCTAAAATAAACTCAGTCTTCTTCGCTTGCTTCACTGGCATCATGCTCGAGCACAACTTCAAAACTGGTATCAGCTTTTAAGCTACTGGCGACTGAGCAATATTTATTCATACCCAGATCAACAAAACGCGTTGCCATTTTTTCACTTAAGCCAGGCACATTAAAAATATGTTTGGCATGTATATGGGTAAAATAGGCGGGTACACCGTCAAAGCGCTGGCCTTCAAGTTCAATGCGGTAACCCTTAAGCTCGAGCTTGCGTTTTTTAATCATCTCGACAATATCTATGGCAGCACAAGCCCCTACCGCATTTAGAACCAAATCCATCGGGTTCATGCCTGACTTGGCATATTTTTCGCCATCAATCATGAGGCGCTGGGTATCAGGGGTTTCTGCTAGAAAGCGTTTATCAACAATATGGTACACGGTTGCAAATTTACTGGCCATGCTGTGATTATGGCAGTTCTGGCATTAAACTTAAGTCGTGCTTAAACCATAAGCAGGCTATAAAAAATGCTTGATTACTTAGATTGTCAGGCTTCTCGCAAAGTGTATAAATTTACTGGTTATAATGAATATCAAGTAAAAGTATGCAGATAGAGGAAACTATGCCGAGCAAAGAATATCGTCAACGCCTGATAGAAGAGTTAATAGAAAACGAGTTTGTTTCAACCCAGTCAGAAATAGCTGAGCATTTGGCCAAACGCGGAATTCGGGTTACCCAGGCCACCATAAGCCGCGATGTCAATGAGCTAAGGCTGGTGCGGATTCCTGCTGGTGAAGGTCAGCACCGTTACCGCTCGACGCCGCTTTCGGCACAGCAAGATGTTATGGGGGAATTAGCCCAGCGCTTTAAGCTCTTTGTTAGAGATATTGATCGAGGTGAAAACGTGATTGTCATTTCTACTGATGAAGGTCACGCTAGCGGTATTTCTTATGTGATAGACAAACTTGATCGTGATGAAATTGTGGGCACGGTTGCCGGGCAAAATACCATTATGCTGGTAGCACGTAGTAGCGCAGACGCCGAGGATTTGCTCAGTGAATTTGAAGATTTACTTGATTAAGGTTGCAAACGCTCTATCACCCAATTCCCCTCGTCTAGGCGGTAACGCAAGCGATCATGCAAACGGCTGGGTCTGCCCTGCCAGAACTCAATGACCAAAGGTGTAATAAGGTAACCCCCCCAATTTTCGGGAAAGGGAATGTCATCGCCGTATTTGGCTTCTAACGTTTTGACTTTGGCTTCTAAGGTTTCACGACTGTCAATAAGCTTGCTTTGCTCTGAAGCTAATGCGCCCATCTGAGAGCCGGGCGGACGGCTTCTAAAATAGCTTTCGGAGGCTTCACGGCTTAGTTTTGAAACGTTACCTTCGATGCGTACCTGACGCTCGAGCTCATCCCAGTAAAAACTCATAGCTGCCCTAGGGTTATTTGTTAGCTCCTGCCCTTTACGACTTTCATAATTGCTATAAAAAATAAAGCCCTCTTCACTGACACCTTTAAGGAGCACCATACGAGCGGAAGGTTGCCCCGTGCTGGTACTTGTTGCCAGGCAAAACGCCGTTGGTTCAATGATATTGGTTGTTAAAGCTTGATCTAGCCAGCTTTGAAATTGCTTGATGGGGTTAGGCTCGAGCCCTGCTTCGTTAAGTGACCCGACTTCATAAGTTTTACGCATATCAGCAACAGACATAGCTCTAGTTTACTTCATTTTGAATAAAGTATTTTTGGTGCCTTTTTGGATTTAAGGGACAGTAAGTTTAGCTTCAGCCAGTTAAAGTAAGACCATGAACCGTCTTGCTAAGGAAACGAGCCCTTATCTCTTACAGCATCAAGCTAACCCCGTTGACTGGTACCCGTGGGGGCCAGAAGCTTTTGAGCGTGCCAAAGCTGAAGACAAAGCTATTTTGCTCTCCGTGGGCTATTCAGCTTGCCACTGGTGTCATGTCATGGCGCATGAATCGTTTGAAGATGAGGCGACAGCAAAACTTATGAATCAGCACTTTATCAACATAAAAGTTGACCGTGAGGAGCGCCCGGATGTTGACAGTATATATATGTCAGCAGTGCAGGCCATGACGGGTCAAGGGGGCTGGCCTATGACTGTAGTCATGACGCCAGAGGCTAAGCCGTTTTTTGGAGGAACCTACTTTCCCAAGCTCGAGCGTTACGGTCAGCCTAGTTTTAGTCGTGTCCTGTTAAGCCTTGCCGATGCCTGGAAAAACCGCAGAGCAGAGGTGATCGAGTCTGCCCAAAAAATGACCCAGTACCTTAGCGCCCTGAGTAAAGTGCCAGCGCAAGCGGATGATATGTCGGAGAGCGTTTTAGAAGAAGCGCTCGAGCGCCTGAAAACTAATTTTGATGAGCTGGAAGGTGGCTTTGGTTCAGCCCCCAAGTTTCCGCCCCATAGCATTTTAAAATTTTTATTACGTCAAAAAGACCCTAATGCGCGGCTTATGGCAGAAAAAACCCTGCAAAAAATGGCTTATGGCGGTATCTATGACCAAATCGGTGGCGGTTTTGCTCGCTACAGTGTTGATGAGAAATGGCTTGTACCCCATTTTGAAAAAATGCTTTATGACAATGCCCAGCTTGTGCAGCGCTATGCTGAAGCTTATCAGCAAAGTTATAACCCTCTTTATAAACAGATTATTGAAGAAACGCTTGCCTGGATAAATCGTGAAATGACGAGTCCAGAAGGCGGTTTTTATAGTGCCCTAGATGCTGATTCTGAAGGGGAAGAGGGCAAGTTTTATGTTTGGACAGAAGCTGAGGTTGACCAGCTTTTAAAAGAGGATGCCGCGCTTGCTAAAGCCTATTTCGATATAAGCAGTAGCGGAAATTTTGAAGGTCATAACATAGCCAATATCAAGCATAAACCTGAAGTGATTGCGCAGCAGTTTGGACTTTCTCTTGAGGAACTCTCAGAGCGTATTTCAGGTATTAAAACGGTCTTGTTTGAGGCAAGAAGCAAACGCACTAGGCCAGGTTTAGATGACAAAATTTTGACCAGTTGGAATGCCCTAATGCTAGCTGCCTTTGCCGATGCTGGGCGCATCTTAAACAGACCAGACTATATCGATATTGCTCGGAAAAATGCTGAGTTTATTCGCTCTAAGCTCTATCAGCAAGGAAGACTCAAACACAGTTATAAAGAGGGTACTGCCAAAATAGAGGGCTTACTAGAAGATTATGCTTACTATAGCTTGGCGCTTCTGGCGCTTTATAAAGCGACTTTTGACTTTGACTGGCTCGAGCTTGCCTTTGACTTAGCTGATGTAATTATTGAGCATTTCTATGACCCTGAAAATGGCGGCTTTTTCAGTACAGCTGATGATGCTGAAACGCTGATTGTACGCCCCAAAAATCATTTTGATTCCCCTAACCCCAGTGAGAATGCTGCCACCGCAGAATTACTTATTAGCCTGGCTCGTTATGCCGATAAACCTGAGTGGGAAGATCTGGCGGTAACGGCCATCAAACCTATGCTTGAAGGTATGGCAAAACATCCAAGTGGTTTTGGGAGTTTATTGTGCGCACTCGAGTTTCATTTAAGTAGCCCAAAAGAAATTGCGGTTATCGCAAATACTAAAGAAGCGAGCTCGCTTTTAGCAGAGCTAAATAACCACGCTTTAGCCTATACCGTTATTGCTCTGGCAGAGTCAGAGGCGTCGCCAATCGTTTCCAGACTTCCTTTTATGCAGGCTCGAGGCAAAATTAAGGGTAAGCCAAC
>JAHEBB010000722.1 GCA_024642575.1 Trueperaceae bacterium
TCTACCGCATCCAAGTTAAAAAAGTAAGCTGTGCCGTTTGTTAGGGAACTTAATTCTGTGGTGGTAGCTGGCGCGCTAATGGTAATGTTGCCCGTTAAACTAGCACTGTCTGTTCCATAGTGAAGGGTGTAGCTTGCTAGATCGCTCTCGCTATTGGCAGCCCAGCTAAGGCTTATTTTTTGATCGCCTGTTAGCGCACTTATGCGCGTGGGTGTTGCGGGTGGCGTGGTGTCTTTAGGGGTCGTAGTAGGGCTCGAGCACCCCGAAACAAGAAATATCAAGCTGATTAATGAGTAGATTAGCACCTTCATGACAACATCTCCATTGCTAAATACAGAGTTTTGGCTTCGTTCTCTTACCCTGTTCCAGACCAGATTAAGTACAGAGGTGTGAAAAAAACGTGTTAAACGTGAAATAGAGCACAAGGCGCTCTAAAGTTTCAGAAAAGTGGCTTAAATCCTTTGCAGGACGTGTTAAACTGAAGTTAGTAGATGAATTCAGTTTTAGCTCCCGATCTAAGTTTGAGCGTTTTAGGCTACCCTCAATTATCGCTAGCTTCAGAACCGTTAAAATTCCCTACCAAAAAAGCCTTGGCGCTTTTTATATATTTGAGTATTGAAGAAGTGCGTCAACAACGCGAACATCTTGCAAATCTTTTTTGGCCCGAAAGTCAGAGTAAAACCCTTACGAGTCGTGGCGATTTGCGCTCTTGCATTTTGCAAATTAATAAAACCTTGCTGCAAGCAGGTCTGACAGAACTTGCTTCAGATCGAGATAGCCTGGGTTTAAGCTTTCAGCCTAAGCTCGATATTGATGGAATAAAAAAGATAGGGCAACTTTATGAAAGTTTTAAACTTAGTAGGCAGCCAGCTCAGGTTGCAAATTTTTTGACTAAACTTAAGGATTTACCCACCGAGACCTTTCTAAATAGCTTTTTTTTGCCCGACGCGCCTGACTTTGAGCTTTGGCTCGAGCATTGGCGTGCGGTATTCTTAAACCAACAAGATAAACTTTTGGCTTTTGCGGCAGATTACCTTGAACAACAAAACCGTTTTGAAGACGCTTTGCTTTTTGCCCAGCGGAGGCTGAAGCTTGAGAACTTAAATGAAACGGCTCAACAACAAGTTATCAAGTTACACTTTATTCTTGGCGATGAGCAACAAGCTCTAAAGACTTATCAAACCTACGAAGCCTTAGTCGCCAAAGACCTGGCGCAAAAACCTGCTTTCTCGCTTGAGAGCTTAAAGACCCGTTTGCTATCAGTAACTAAAGTGCCAGGCAGCAGTCTGCTCGTAGGACGAGATCATGAGCTCGAGCTTATGGAAGATGCTTGGACAAAGCATAAGGTTATTTTTATTTCAGGTGAGGCAGGTTCAGGCAAAACCAGCTTGATGCAACACTTTTTACTGGGCAAAGGCCCCTATATTGTTATGAATGCTAAGCCGATTGATAAACATATTCCTTATGCTTGTCAGACACGCAGTTTGAGGCTCATTCTGGAGACTTGCCCTATCGTTTTAGAACCTTGGGTAAGGGAAGAACTAAGTAAACTTATGCCTGAATTAGAGGGTCATGCTCAGGTCGGTTTAAGTAACAAAATCAGGCTTTATGAGGCGATATTTGAGGTCTATAAACAAGCTGTCAATGTTTATACAAGCTTGGTTGTTGATGATTTTCAAAACGAAGATGCAGCCAGTTTTGAAGCAGGTGCTTATATGAGTGATAAAAACCCTCAACTCACCCATATTCTGACTTGTTTTCGCTCCAATGAAGTAGAACAAAGCTTTTTAGAACAAGTTAAGCAAATGGTTGATTATGGTCTAGCCGTTCATATTCAACTAGAGCCGTTAAAGGCTGATGATATTGAGCAAATTTTAAAACAAACGAAGCGAGATGATTTACTACCCTATACCGAAAAACTGCTCAAATTAACAGGAGGTAATGCCGTTTTTTTAGAAGAACTTTTGCTCCATTTAAAGGCTCAGCCAGAACTGCCAAACGAAGATTGGTCTAAACCCCCCAAGCTTTTTAAACTGGTGTCTCAAAGGCTCGAGTTTGTGTCTAGGGAGGCGAGTGAACTGGTGAGATTACTCGCTGTAGCCGAGGAAGTTTTTTCTCTGGAAATGGCCCAATTTATTCTTGATTTGCCTACCCAACATCTTTTTAGGGCACTTACTGAGCTTGAAAAGGCAAGCTTGATAGAAGATGTGCATTTTAAGTCTGAACTGGTAAAAGAAACGATTTATGACATGCTTGCCTTAAGTCGCAAACATTTTTTACACTATAAAGTGGCTAGCTTTCTGGAACAGAAAGGGCATAATCCTCATTTTATTGCTGAGCATTACTGGCAAGCAGGCAAGCAAGAGCAAGCAGACTATTATTGGCAACTAAGTGCTGAAGATTACGCCCATAGAGGTTTAAGCGAGGCAGCAAAGGCAATGCTCGAGCGAAAAAGGATATTGACTTAAGCTG
>JAHEBB010000723.1 GCA_024642575.1 Trueperaceae bacterium
AGGGCTCTTTTTGGCAGCTACCGGCGGTCTACTTATCTGGGACTTAACCCATCCAGGACGGTTTTACAAGATATTTACGCGGCCTCAGTGGAAGAGTTGGTTGACTCGAGGCGCTTTTATTATTGCGGCCTATGGGGGGCTTCTAGTGCTCTGGTTACTTGGCAGCTTAAGTCATGGCTACGGCTTTCAGCGCTTTTTGGCCTGGCTGATGATGCCTACAGCGCTTATGACCTCGGTTTATACAGCGTTTCTGTTTGCTCAGAGTAAAGCTAGAGATCTTTGGCAAAATCCCTTACTGCCGTTTCACCTGGGTTTGCAAGCATTGCTGGCTGGTGGTGCAATTATGGGTTTACTGGGTGCCTTTGCTAATCCTGCCTATCAAAGAGCCTCACTTTGGACCGTCGCTATGACTGCACTGATTCATGTGCTGATTACCTGGGGTGAGATTTCTTTACCTCATGTGAGTGCTCATGCCAGCCTGGCAGCCAAACACATGACTCAAGGCGCTTTTAAGCGCTTTTTCTGGGGCGGTCTGCTGGTTGGAGGCGTGGCCCCTGTTATCTTAATTGCCCTGTTTTCAAACCCCTTTGGGCTCATTCTGGCCTCAATTGCAGCGCTGATTGGCCTACTTGCCTTTGAACACGCTTATGTTCAGGCCGGGCAATCGGTTCCCTTAGCTTAGGAGAAGATGATGAGTAGCTTAAGACTAAAACAAATAGGTGAAAAACTAAAAGATAAGTTAAAAGGAAAACCACGCCTTATCATTTCAGATGCTGCGCCAAAATATGTTTCTAAAGAAGGGCATGCTACAACCTTTCCTGGACCAAGTGAAATAGGACTAGATGCCTTTCCCCCTTCAGATAAATGGGATAACTGGACGGAGCTTGACTCAAAGGCATGGCCCAAGCGTGATGAGCGAAACTACTCTTTGGTGCCGACCATTTGCTTTAACTGTGAAGCGGCGTGTGGGCTGTTGGCCTATATCGACACCACCACGCATCAGATAAGAAAAATTGAAGGTAATCCGCTTCATCCAGGCTCGAGAGGCCGCAACTGTGCCAAAGGCCCTGCTACCCATAATCAGTTAACCGACCCTGACCGCATTCTTTACCCTATGAAGCGTGCGGGCAAACGGGGGGAAGGCAAATGGACACGCGTCTCTTGGGATGAAGCCCTGGATGATATTTCAGCACGAATACGTGCCGATATTGTAAAAACAGGGGGCAAGAAGGTTGCCTACCATGTTGGTCGCCCGGGTGAAGACGGCTACACTAACCGCGTGCTGCAAGCCTGGGGCATTGATGGGCATAACAGTCACACCAATGTCTGTAGTAGTGGTGCAAGGGCAGGGTATACCTTCTGGATGGGTCTGGATAGACCCTCACCAGATTTTGCTGAAGCAGATTTTATTTTGATGGTTTCAGCTCACCTCGAGTCAGGTCACTATTTCAACCCACATGCCCAGCGCATCATCGAAGCGCGTAAACGGGGTGCAAAAGTGGCTACCTTTGACCCTAGACTAAGCAATACCGCCTCTAATACTGATTTCTGGTTGCCGAGTTACCCGGGCACTGAGCCTGCCATCATCTTGGCTATTGCCAATTACATGATTCAAACTGCTCAGTATGACCGTGAGTTTGTCAGAGATTGGTGGAACTGGGAAGCCTATATGTTAGGCGAGCACCCGGACAAAGAGCCCAATTTTGAGACTTTTGAAGCCGTTCTAAAAACACTTTACAGTGCTTATACCTTTGAATATGCCGCGCAAGAATCGGGTGTGCGCCAGGACCGTATAGAAGAAGTTGCTTATTTGGCAGCAAGAGCAGGTAAGCGTCTAAGCACCTATAACTGGCGCTCGGCAGGGGCAGGTAACGAGGGTGGTTGGCAAGTGGCGCGTACGCTTATGCTGCTACATGCCTTAAATGGCTCGATTGGTACCCAAGGCGGTTTCTGGCCTGCTGCCTGGAATAAGTTTGTGCCTGCGACACCTCACCCAGCGCCGGGCCCCAAATGGTGGCAAGATTTGCATATTAGTGACGAGTTTCCACTGGCCTTTTATGAAATGAGCATTTTGTTACCTCACTTCTTAAAAGAAGGTCGGGGTAGCCTAGATGTCTACTTTATGCGGGTCTATAACCCCATCTGGATTAACCCTGATGGTTTTACCTGGCTCGAGGCTCTAAGTGATGAGAGTAAGTTTGGCTGTACGGTGTCTTTAACACCTACCTGGAATGAATCCGCGTGGTTTGCCGACTACGTTTTACCGATGGGACACTCAACTGAACGTCACGACATACAGTCACAAGAAGTCACCACCAGTCAGTGGATAGGTTTTCGCCAACCCGTTATGCGTGAATACTATGAACGTATTGGTAAGGCTTTTAAAGATTCACGTGATGTGAACCCTGGGGAAGTTTGGGAAGAAAACGAATTTTGGATGGAGCTGAGCTGGCGCATTGACCCAGATAATGC
>JAHEBB010000213.1 GCA_024642575.1 Trueperaceae bacterium
GCCATGGCTGCCGTTGACCCCTCAAGTCCCGAAAATGTTCAAATTACTCAAGATTTCTTAAAATACTTCACCGAGCAAATGTACTTCATTACCACCATTAGCTTTAAAAAGTTTGTGACCTGGGATGAACGCTACTGGACCGGCTTCCCCACTTCTGAAAACCCAGATTACATGCCTTTGTACTGGTTCCAGGGTGGCAAGTTTGCCTTCCAAAGCTTAAAACCCGTCCAATAAGCTAGGCTGACTTGAGGATGTGGCTAAGCCACATCCTCATTCTTTTAAAATCTTATTTTATCTAAACTTAGTTTCAATATTTCATAATTTTTCAGGAGACACCCGTGACTCATAGTTATAAAGGTAAAGGCTTGTGAAACTCTTAAGAACCTTTGTGTTACCGCGTATTATTCAGTATCTGGTGGTCATTTTTATTGGAATCACACTTACCTTTCTTATTCCAAGACTTTCACCCATTAACCCAGTGGATAATGCTGTGGGCAGACTTTCTGCTTTTCAAACTATGGCACCTGAAGCGACCGTTGCCTTACGAGAATCGCTCATGGACCTTTATGGTTTAGATGGCAGTTTGCTGGAGCAATATTTTAGCTTTTGGAAACGGGTACTTACCTTTGACCTAGGACCTTCTTTTACGGTATTCCCCACTCCTGTTTCAAAACTGATAGGTTCCAGCATTGGCTGGACAATTGGCCTACTCAGTTTATCGATTATTTTAGCCTGGGTTCTTGGTTTGATTCTTGGCACACTTGCAGGCTTTTTTCCCAATTCTTGGTGGGCCAGAACCCTAGAAAACTCACTCATTGTTATTTACCCTATTCCCTATTACATCGTGGCTTTTGTTTTGCTTATGGCTTTTACCTATTATTTACCTATTTTTCCACTGGTTGGTGGGTCAAAAGGCGCACCTGGGTTTACCTGGAGCTATATAAGTAGTTTGCTCTACTACGGCTTTTTGCCTGCCCTATCATTGATTTTGGGCGGTGTTGCCTTTCGCTTCATCATTTCTAAGGCACTTACTTCAACCGAGCGCTCGAGCGATTATGTCCGCTTTGCTGAGATGGCAGCCTTACCCAAACACAAAATCTTATTTTCTTACCTTATTCGCAATACCCTTTTACCTCAAGTCACAGACTTAGGTCTTTCACTGGGGCTTATTTTCGAAGGTGCACTGATTACCGAGGCCGTCTACGGCTATCCCGGCTTAGGAACCTTGCTTTTAGGCGCTATTAATTCGGCTGATTACAACATCATTATGGGCATCACTCTTCTTTCAATTATTGGCATTGCCACCGCCTCTTTGCTGGTTGATTTAAGTTATCCCTTAATCGACCCAAGGGTTCGTTACAGTTAGGATTTGGATGAAAACGATTTTCGGTTTATTTCGCTATAGCCCTTCCTTTCGGATTGGTGCCATTATTTTAATGTTTGTCGTCACCCTACTGATTATGTCCTTTTTTTCCCCTTACAAGCCTGATAAACGGCGTGTGGTTCCGCGCAATGAGCCACCTTCTGCCGAATTTGTTTTGGGTACCAATTCTCAAGGGCAAGATGTCTTTTGGATGCTAACTTTTGCCATTCGCAATAGTCTATTAGTAGCGGGTCTGGCAGTTGGAATTGGTAGGGGAATTGGGGTTTTTCTGGGTCTGATTTCAGGCTATCTCGGGGGAACCTGGGACCGTATTTTATCAGGAATTGTTGATAGCTTTATTGTTATTCCAAGATTACCCTTGCTCATTCTCATTGCGGCAATCGTACGTGGACAAATGACTTTAATAGGGTTAGGAGTTCTCTTAGGTTTTCTTGACTGGTCATTTCCGTCCAAACGGTATAGGGCACAAATATTAAGCCTTAAAGAACGCGAGTTTACCCAAACAGCCATTTTTTCGGGGATGCATACCTTTAAAATTGTGGTTCAAGAACACTTACCCTTTATCATTCCATTTTTACTTGCTGATGTTGTGAGTGGCTTTCTTTTTGCCATTGGCATGGAGGTCACACTGGCAGTGTTTGGACTCGCAGATATGAATTCGCAAACGATTGGCACTATGATTTATTGGGGAAATTATTATCAGGCACTCTTAACCAATAAAATTTGGGTTCTGGCTGCACCAGTAGGCGCATCTATTGTAGTCGTGGTTGGTTTTTATCTAGTATCTGTTGGTTTAACAACTTATCTTGACCCTCGCACCCGTTTGACAAGACTTCAGGTGAAAGGTTAAGTATGGTAGATACGATAGTAAAAGCTGAAGCCCTAAAAGCGTATTACATTACCAAAGCTTACGGGGTCGAACGTACTGTAAAAGCTGTCGATGATATTTCTATTGAAATCAAAACGGGTGAAGTGTATGGTCTTGCAGGTGAATCTGGTTGTGGCAAATCTACCTTACTAAAAGTTTTACTAGGAGATTTTCAACCTCCCTTAACGGTTGTAGAAGGCAGTGTAAGTTACCAATTTGAGGGTATGAGTAAAGACGCTACCAAACTTAGCGAGCAAGACAAACGCGACATTCGCTGGAACAAAGTCTCCTATATTCCGCAAGGCTCCATGCATGTACTAAACCCCGTTAGGCGCATTCAAGATACTTTCCATGATTTCATTACCACCCATAAAGGTACGACCAAACCACAATCATTTGAAATGACGCAAGCCTATTTACGTGATCTAGGTTTACCAGAAAAAGTTATGCGCTCTTACCCACACCAACTCTCAGGGGGCATGAAGCAACGGGTAACTATAGCTTTAGCGACTATTCTCTATCCCAAACTTATTTTTGCAGATGAGCCCACCACTGCACTTGATGTTGTGGTGCAACGCGGCGTTATTCAGCTGCTAAAGGATATTCAAAAAAAGGAAAACAGCACGGTTGTTCTTATCACTCACGACTTAGGCGTTCATGCCAATTTGGCTGACCGTATTGGCATTTTATATGCTGGCAAATTAGTTGAGGAAGCTTCGACCAGAACCATTCTTAAGACACCTAAACACCCCTATACTCAGTTTCTTATTAATTCTCTGCCAAGTTTTGATGAGCGTAGTGCTAAAGAAGGCATACCAGGGCGGCCTCCAGCCTTAGACCACCCACCAAGTGGTTGCCGCTTTCATCCACGCTGTCCTTTAGCAATTGAAAAATGTAGCACTGTAGAACCTCCCATGCTCGAGCTAGCACCAGGTCACAGAGCTGCTTGTCATCTACTTACTGATGAGGTGAATCATGCAGCAGGCTAAGAACCTTTTGGAAGCGCAAGACCTGACAAAAATATTTGAAATTCGTAAAGGGTTTTCCAGTAAAGCCTTTCATGCAGTGGACAAGGCCAATTTTAGCTTGGCCTCAAACACACCTGAAATTTTCAGCATAGCGGGTGAAAGTGGTAGTGGCAAATCAACCTTAGCCAAAATGATTTTAGGTATGGAAAGCTCGAGCCTAGGGAAATTAAGCTATAAAGGCCGACTTATTGACAGCTTAAGCAATCGCGAAAAACGCGCTTGGTTTTTTAGTGAGGTTCAACCCGTTTTTCAAGATCCTTTTGCTGCTTTTAGCCCCTTAAAACGCATCGATCATTATCTTTATGAAACGGCAGCTAATTATAAAGTCGTTAAGCGTTCAGAAGCTGATGATTATATCAACGCTGTCTTAAACGAGGTTGGCTTGTCTCTTGCCGAAGTTAAAGGACGCTACCCAAATGAGCTTTCGGGGGGGCAGGCGCAACGTGTAGCGATTGCCAGAGCGCTCCTTACCAAACCTTCGCTTATCGTAGCTGATGAGCCTGTTTCCATGCTTGACGCCTCATTACGCATGTCAATTGTCAACATGTTTCGCAAACTTAAAGAGGAAAATGGCGTTACGATTATTTATATTACCCATGATTTAGCCACGGCTTATTATTCGGCTGACCGTATTGCCATTATGCTACGTGGCTGGATTGTAGAAATGGGTCCCGTCGAAAAAGTTTTAGGTGAACCTTTGCATCCTTATACCCAAAACCTCAAAGATTCCATTCCTCAAGCTGACCCTGATAAATCCTGGGATAAATCAGCCAATTTAGCAGAAATGGAGGCAGATGAATACACTCGCAAAGGTTGCCGTTTTGCGGGTCGTTGCCCTGCGGTGATGGATAAGTGCCGTCAGCAGGAACCTCCTAATGTGCAACATTTAGGTAGAGCAGTCAAGTGCTTTTTGTATGAAACTACAAACTAAAAGTTTGCTTGATTATCCTGCAAATTCCAAGATAAGGTCAAGGTGTTTTAATGAAGGATAAATACCTATTTGTAACCTAAGCTCAATCAATTCTAAAAGGTAAACAACCGTGTCAGATATGAAGCGACCCACACAGTCAGATGTAGCCAAACGCGCTGGTGTTTCTAGAGCCACCGTGTCTTATGTGCTCAATGACCGTAGTGGCGACGTTGCAATCTCAACAGAAACTCGGCTTCGTGTCTTACAAATCATAGATGAGCTTGGCTACCAACCTGATACCAGAGCACAATCCTTGCGCTCTGGCGACAGCAAGACCATAGGTTTACTGATTCCAGATATTCACAATCCGCACTTTTGGCAAACGGTTGAAGGTGTTGAAGAAGAAGCACGAAAGGCTGGTTACGATCTTTTATTAGCTCATAGCAATGCCAATCTAAACCTTGAGGATTACTGTATCCAGAGTCTTTCACGCCGTACGATAAGCGGTCTCATTATCATTAAAGCAACCAATGCCCTCTCTAGCAAAACCCAAAAACGCCTTTTACAATCAGGTCGCCCCGTGGTTGAGTGTAGTGACAGCCCATCCCAGTTTGATGCCATCATCACCCACTACCGAGATGCTACTCGTGAAGCTATGCGTCATCTACTTGATCATGGTCATAAAAGCTTTGCCTTTATAAATGGGGTGGCGCAACTGGTGGTCGGCGTCGACAGGCTCGAGCCCTACCACGATATGCTAGATGCTGCCGGCATAGCTAAATCAGAGCATAATGTCATTAACTGCGGAATTGCTCCCGAAGAAGGTTACCAGACTGCATATAAGCTCCTACAGACCGAAAACCGCCCGACAGCGATTGTAGCCATTAACGATCTTTTGGCAATTTCCGTGTTGCGAGCAGCAGCAGACCTGGGTCTAAAAGTTCCCGAAGACCTTTCCGTTGTTGGCTTTGACGATATTGAGCTAGCTCGTTACTTAAACCCAAGACTAACGACCGTTTTTCGGGAAACCAAGGCTGAAGGTCAGCAGGCAACTAAACTTTTGCTCGAGCGCCTCAAAAACCCCAGCTTGCCCATTCGAACCCTAAGCATGCCTGCAAAACTCGTTGTCAGAGAATCGACTGGCCCTGCACCTTACTAGCGACAAAATTTCTGCTGCTACCAAAAGCTGGTTGGGTTCTATATTGACCTTTTTATCGCCCATGAGTGTTTATTAGGTGCCCTATTTCATGATGATTTAGGCGTATCAGATCGCACATACAATTCCCTCTATGCTTTTGCTTTAGGTCGCATCAAACTATCTGCATTTACCCCTGTAAGGTAAGCCAAAAAGGAGGGCAGAATCGGTAAAACACATGGGGATAAAAAGGAAAGTGCACCTGCAAGTAAGGCTAGCGGATATAGGCTAAAAGGAATTGGGTCACCTGGTAAAATTGCCAGACCCTCCCCCAGTAAACCCTCGAGGCTTCCTAAACTACCTAAATAGGGCGAAAGGGCGTTGACAGCATTAGTTAGTAGCAATAGCCCAACAATAATTAACATAACGCCCCCAATACGTTCGATAATGGGCAGATACTTATTTAGCCTCCTAACCAGAGGCAGAGCCTGAGCTGCCAGTAAAAAAGGGATTGCGAATCCTAGCGAATAAATAGCAAGTAAAAAACCACCTTGAGCCGCTGAACCCCGGGCACTTGCCAACGTAATAATGCTTGCCAGAATTGGTCCTATACAAGGTGACCAACCTGCCCCAAAAGCCAGACCCACCAGCGCCGAACCCGCATAACCTGAAGGTTTTGAGGTTAAATGCGCCCTCAAATCTCTTTGTAAAAAAGGGATGGGTAAAAGTCGCAACATTATGAGACCAAAAAGAAGCAAAAATATGCCTGCAATGATCCTCACGGCATGACCATAAGAGAATAAAAAGTTACCAACCGCCCCACCAATAAGTCCAAAAGAAATAAAAACCATCGACACACCTAGCAAAAATGCCAAGCTATGCAAAGTTACATGTAATCTCACAGAAAGGTTTTTTGATGTTGTCACGATTAATTCCTATTCTAGGTTCGGTTGCCAGTCTAAACCAATGGTGCTAAGCAGAGCAGGCATTTCTACAGGTAGCAAAAAACCAACTTTTACAGCTTGAATAATACCTTTGCTATCAATAAAAATACTGGTAGGAAGGCCCCTGACACGGTATGCCTTAGCAACGTCAAGGCTAGTATTTAAGTCAATATTTTCTTGCTTGAAGCTTGCGATTTGGTCACGGCTTGGCTCGAGCGCAACAGGAACGTCAATTGCCAAATCCGTGTGCAAAAACGCTTTTGCTACCTCGGCATCTTCACTATTATTGATGAGCAACACCTGGACACGTGGCTCAATTTGATTTTCATTAAGTTGATTAACAACTTTTACAAGGAACGGCAACTCTTCGACACAAGGTGGGCACCAGCTTGCCCAAAAATTTAAAATCAGAGGTGTACCGCTGAAGTCGGACAAACGGATAGGGTTTGTATCAGCATCAAGCAGTGTAAAGTTTAAGGCTTCACTTCCGACACCTTGCGCAAATCCAAAACCTAAAAGCAGTAGCAAAGAAATTAAGAATAAACCTCTTTGGAAGGGTACGAACCTGAGCATAGGAGGATAATAAGCCATTAGCTCGAGTTAATGCGGTATTTAACTTGACCTCGGTTATTTCTCAGATATTTTAGGTACTAGACTTCTTGTGTAGAATCAACTGAGCAACTTTAAATCTCATGAGAATCGCTGGTCTATCTGGGCTTTTGCAAGAGGTCTAGTGGTTTTGCAGTAGTCTCAGACCTCAAGTTGTTTTTACCTGAATACGCAGCTCGAGCCTTGCTTTGACTTCTGGCCATTCTTGGGCAATAAGGGAAAAAATCAAATTGTCTCTTATATAGCCATCCTTATTAATCTGGCTCGAGCGCAAGGTGCCTTCATAAATCGCTCCCAAAGCTTTAATGGCACGTAAAGAGCGGGCATTACGGCTGTCGGTATTCATTTGTACACGAATGAGTTTGAGCTCTTCAAAGGCATATTTAAGCATAAGATATTTACTCTCAACATTAAATGCGGTGCCAAATAGTCGAGTGTCAAACCAGGTATAACCCAGTAAACAGTGACGATAATCCCAGTTAGCATCATACAGTCGGGTTGTTCCTGCAACACTTCCTGTCGCCGTGTCAATCATGACCCAAGGGTATGCCCTCCCCTCGTCTTTGGTTCGAAAGGCATAACCAAAATACGTTTTTTGTTGTTCTTCGTTTATAGGTGTAGAGGTGTAACGAAACTCCGTAGGGCTTTGCTGGGCAATGAGCATTAGCGTATGAAAATGCTTTTCTTGTAAGGGCTCGAGCCTGACCGTTTTACCACTAATAATAACTGGGTCAACAAACATTTCTCTAGTTTATTGTATTTCAGACATCCGTTGCTGGTGCAAGTAATATTGCGATCTAGGTGAATCAACCATGAAGCTAAGTTTTTAGCAATCATTAGTAGATTTACAAATAAGACTATTGATTTACTCGGGCACCGATGAGCAAAGGTTCACGGTAAACCAGAAAGTAATTTCTAAGAGCTTTCCTTTCGCCAGGACCAAAGCATAAAAAGCCCAGTACCAATTAAAATGAGCGGTAAAAACCAGCCAGGCATATTGCCATGAGGATCATTGAGTAAAACGGTTAGCACAATAAACACAATGGCAGGAAAAATGGCCCAGCGTTTGGCACATCTTAAGTATAGCCAAGTAAAGGTAGCAGCAAACCCCAAAAAGAGAATAGGCGTAGCGTCCCAGCGAGGAAAAAGGGATTCAAAGGTGACAAGTAGTGTCAAACTTGCCAAGACGCCCGCAGGAATCATCGACCACCAGCGCTTGCGATCATCTAGGAACGTATGCCCAAACGCGAGCGCAGGAAAGCCTAATGCCGCACTTCCCGCAAAATGACCTGTGGTCGAAATACCTATGACACTGATAACAGCAAAACCTATAAGGCGCTGCCAATAAAGCAATTTGGTTTGCGACCAATACCAAAAAAAACTTGCAGAGCTAAGCATAATTAGCAACCAGATAAACGAAGGCAACGCAGAGAACAGGCCACTGTTAAACATGAGAAAGAGAGCGCCCACACTTACTAAGGTATAGGCAAGAATTTGCTTATCCCTGAGTTTCATGATTGACTCCTTGGAATCACAATTTTTAGCCTAGTGCCTTCCCCTAACGTACTTGTTACTTTAAAATCGCCACCCAGCGAGGCCGCTCGTTCTTGCATGGTTTTCAGACCAAGATGCCCGGTATACTCTCTACCTGTATCAAATCCGATACCGTTATCACAAATACTTAAGGTCACAGTATCAGCCTGAGATGCCAAATGTACACTTGCATGATCGGCCTTGGCGTGTTTGACAATATTATGCAAAGCTTCTTGCACAATGCGAAAAAGTGCCTGCTTGCTGGCAAAGCTTAGCTCAGGTTCAGCATCGGCTTCGAACTCTGCTTTTAGCTTGTGGCGAATCTCGAGTGCTTCTACCTGTTTGGCTAGAGCCGCCGCTAAGCCTTCTTTTTCTAAAACCTCAGGTCTTAGCTCAAAGATTAGCGCACGCATTTCAGCTAAGCCTGCCTCGGCTAAGTTCTGCACATACTCGAGCGCTTGACCTGCTTGTTTTGGGTCTCGGTCTAAATGTTTCTTGGCTGCATGAGAACCTAAAACAATACTGTAAAGGGCTTGAGACACCGAGTCATGCAGCTCTCTCGCAAGATGCTGGCGCTCATCAAAAGCTGCCTTCTCTTGTACATCGGTATAGAGTCGCATGTTTTCAATCGCTAC
>JAHEBB010000724.1 GCA_024642575.1 Trueperaceae bacterium
TGTCAAGCTGCGCTTCAAAGTCGCGCATTTTCATGCCGTCAACACCTGGGGTATTGGCACCGCTGTTTTTGCTTACATGGAGGTAGGCAGTGCGTAACCAGTCAGGGTTGGCTAAAGAGGGGTAAAGGTTTTCAAACTGACCTTGCTGAACGGCTTTACGGCTCAGTTGTTTTTGAATCGCAGACACGTCAACGCTTTCAAAAAAGCTGTCGAACTCGCTTTCACCTAATTCTTCGTAAGGGTCTTTTGCGCGCAGCTCAGGTAGTGCTTTAACCAGCTCGAGCCTTTCTGCTGGGCTGTCTTGTTTACTGTCTTGGGGCTCGAGTTCTAAGCTGTCATCTTCAAAGCTATAGGGGAGAAGGTCTTGTGGCTTGCTAGAAGGGTTGGTTTGAAACATGGTTTTTCCTTTCTTTTAAGGCTGCGGGGCTAAGACCCCGAGGTAATGGAAACGTTTCTTTAAGGTTGGCTGATAAAACCTAGTTGTTTTGCTCAGCCTGATTTGCCTCGAGGCAAATCAGGCTGAGGGTAATTAACGAAGGACCTCCTTGATATGTTTTAGGGTGCTGGCAATATCTCTAGCTGAACCAATGACAATCTCACTGTTGTCGGTAAAAACGCTTTGACTCTCTTTGAGCCAGTCAAAAACGTACTCTTCATTCACACCGATCATGGCGAATAGGGTCGGGGGTTTTTCACTTAAGCTACCAAGTTGTTTAAAGGCATCTTCTAGGTTTAGACCTGCTTCGGTTTCGGAAATGCCATCGGTTAAAAAGATGACGGCGTAGGGGTTTGTGCCTGTTTGCAGGGTATGGATGGCTTCTAGGGTTTGATCAATGCGGGTACCTTTTTGGGTGCAGTTGCTGTTTATATCTTCGATTCCGTGCATGACTTCAGGCATAGCTGAGCGGTTGGTTTTGGTTTGCATCGCTAAGATCGGCTTATGGCAAACGACAAAGAGTTTTACGGTTGTGGTCTCATCCCAAGTTCGGAAGCTGCCATAAAGCTCAGGTAAAAGGCTCTGTAAGACTTGCAGCTGACTCAGACTAGGATTAATAGGACTGGGTTTACTTAGCGAGCCTGTGCCATCTAGCGCCAGATAAATAGTGGGGTGGTCATTAGGCTCCTCGGCTAGAACAAGAGCTAAGCTGAGACAAACCAGGCTGATAAAACCGATAAACATTTTTTTCATGGTGCCCTCCTTAAGAACGTTGGTCAAATGGGGTTTCAGAGCTTTGCTCTGCACTACTAACGGGCTGATAGTGGATGGGCGTGCTAAGGGTGCTTCGGTCACGGTAGAGTTCCTCCTTCATGGTTTGATAACGGCTTAATAGGCTTTCGGCTTCGCTTTTATAAGGCTCTTCATTTAAGAGTTGGTCGGTCATCTGATAAATCACTGTGTGTTTGACATGGTTTCTTGCCAGATATAAGGCTTTACCCAGATTGACAAAGGTGATAAGCGCACCTGCAAGGTAAGGCATATAGCGCATAAGGGGGTCTAGCGCAAAACTGTGGGTATGACTTAAACCCATCGCAATGGCGGCAAATTCAGCTCCCGAGAGCATGATGATAAAAAGGGTAGCCAGGTAGGCCCAGTTGCGCTGACGCCAGTTTTCAAAGCCAGCCGCGACACTAAACTCAAAAAGTTTGCTTAAGGATAAAAGCACAATCATAGAAACAATGCTGCCCATAAGGTAATGATCAAAAGGGAGTTCCTCGAGCCAGGTGATGATAAAAGGACCCCAAAAGAGGTAGCCAATGATGGCTGAGCTTAAGTAAGCGAGAAGGTAGCGCCAGAAGGGATTGCCTTTAGCTGGGGTAATGCCCAGAGTTTGAACAGCCTGACTTATAAGAGCCTGAGTGGGTTTAAGGTCACCCGAAGCATTAACTTTAAAGTACTTGCCGGTGACGCCATGTCTAAGGGCTTGAGCAGGGTCTTGATGCCGATGAGAATAATATGTGTTGTTCATAATTGTTATTATGCAAAACAGTTTGCAAAATGACAATATACAAAAGTAGGAGGACAACCTTAGGCCTTTTCTTGCTTAAAAAATAAAAATACTCCTTCAGACTTTCGCTATCAATAGGGGCGGTGAGACAGCAACGAAGCTATAGTGTTGTTCGAGGTTTATGTATAGGCTTGGGGATTCTTTTGCTGTTTGGGTCTTTGTTCGCAGCGGTTTCTGCTTTTCACACTGCGCTCGAGCGGCTTCGCTTTGTTCACTGGGATAGGTACTTGGGAAAAGCGGAGGATAGCCAGCTAAGGTTTGTTATTTCTTGTATTATCCAGGAAGCTTGTAGGAAGACATTTTTAAGTGTTTTTAGGGGAATCTATCCTTTACAGCTACCCTTTGTTACCTTAGGGGTTTTATGGATAAGTGCCATTTTCACTGTTTTATCGGGCAATCCTCTCAAGCCAAAATCAACCGTAGGGGCAAGCTGGTCAAAAGCCAAAGACCTAAAACT
>JAHEBB010000214.1 GCA_024642575.1 Trueperaceae bacterium
GATACCGTTGCTCAATTAAGCAATCAGGCTGGCAAAGCGAGAAACTCTTGTTTTAGCCCTAGGCCTTAAAGCAAACCAATCATTAAGTCTGACTATGTTGATGGCTGTAGCTATAGCTTCATTTTGAAAATGAGTTTTGTCATGACTGATGTAACGTGAACGTCGCATACCAAAAGCGCGAACGCCTTGAGAAAGGGTGCCTTCGATACCTGCTCGCTTTTGATAAAGTGCTTGCCACTCAGGCGTTTCTTGAGCTTTAAGCGCTGCTTGCCTGGCTTCATGTTGCTCTTTGGGTTTAAAGATTAATGTTCGAGCTGTCCTTTCTGAACGATTGCAATGAAGCTTCTTAGGGCAGCTAAAGCAATCTGTTCTAGCGAATAATACAGAAATCTGAGGATGTCGCCCTTTTCGATCTAAACCTTCTTTCCAGTAAACACTTTGCTTAGCATTAGGACAAGTAACATGTTTAAGCTCCCAATCAATAACAAAGTCCTCAACTTTATATGCTCCTTCAGTCTTGCTTCGCCAATTATGATTGAGGCGCATTTTGCCATGCAAGTTAATGCCATAGTCCTTTTGACTAGTTACCATTAACTCAGTATCCATATAAGCCATATCAACAATATGCTCTTTAGGAAGAAGCTGTTTTGCTTTCAAAGCTTCATGAATAGAGGGAACTTGCATGTTGTCATGACGATTAGGCTTAGCGGTTTCCACATGCGTAATCAGGTTTACTTTGTGATCATCACAGGTCTCGGTGACATGGATTTTATAGCCTGTCCATCTCGTATCTCGCTTCGTACCTAATCTTGCATCGGCATCATAGGGTGAGGCGATCAATGTGCTGGTTGCTGGCAAATTCTTAGCATCACGCTGACATACTTTGCCTTCTTCAAGCCAGAATTGCTGCAACCACATTTGCCTTAACAACTCCACTGCTTCTAGTTCAGCCAGCCACGAAGGTGAGTCAGAGTCATAAACCTTGTTTAATAAAACAAAGCCATCCTCACCCACTAAATCAGCTAGGGCTTTAGATTCTTCTTTTTGTTTCGGGGCACGAAAGCTTTCAAAGCGTTTACTATAACGTTCATACCAGTCTTCAGGAACCCATGCTTTCAGCCATTCAGGTGCGAGTGTTGCCAAGCTGTTTAAAGCTACTCGCATGGCTTCTATATGGCTGCCTAGTCGATTTAATGCTCTGACCTTAGCTAGTACATGAGTTGAATCTGTTCTGGCACTTCCTCTTTTTCTAATCAGTCTTTTAGCTTGACAAGCTTTGAGCAATTCATCTAACAAGCGATGCTCTACACCCCCTACCTGTAAGCGTTTTCTGAATTTACTCAAAACCGTAAAATCAAACCCAGTATCTGTAAGCTCTAAACCAAGAGCATACTTCCAATCAATTTTACTTCTTACTGCATCAGCTGCTTCTCGATCAGAATAATCCTCTGCAAACTGCAATATGGTTACTAGAGCCAAACGCCAAGGGGCCTCAGCTGGATTCCCTCTGCTTGTATAAAGATCAGCAAACAGCTCATCGCTATACAAGCCTTCAAATTCATCTCGTAAGAATATCGCCAAGCTTCCTTTAGGAAAAGCTGCTTTGGCTATTCGGGACGTTTCTTCGGGTACATGGCTCGGATCAGTCGGCTTAAGGGACATAAATTCCTCCTTTAAGCCTTAGTTTATGCCCCTAGAAACACTGTTTCTTAATTGAGCAACGGTATCAGTTACTAAATGACCAAACGCGATAAACTGATGAAGAAGGCCGAAAGCAACCCAGACGGCTTACGCTTCTCAGAATTTGCAACGCTGCTCGAGCAACAAGGCTGGCAACTGGATCGCCAAAAAGGCAGTCATCGCATCTGGAAGTCAGCCAAGGGTACGCCCCTTCCCATACAGGAAGGTAAGAGCGGCAAAGCGAAAGGGTATCAGGTTAAACAGTTTTTGAGCATGCTGGAGGATGAATCATGACCCAAAAAGATTTTGATGGATTTACCGTAAATATCTTCCTTGATGAAGATAACGAATGGTTAGCCCATTTCGTGGAGCTGCCTCATATCTCTGCCTTTGCCGATCACCCAGACGAAGCGGTGAAAGAACTTAAAGAAGCGTGGGAACTGACCAAAGAAAGCTACCGTGCGTCAGGACAGGAGATCCCTGTAGCCCCTGCCAATAAAAACTACAGCGGTCAATTCAATGTGCGGCTGGATAAACGTATTCATCGTGCCTTAGCCCTCGAAGCAGCCAAAGCAGGGATTAGCCTCAATGCACTGGTAGCACAAAAGCTGACCAAAGAAGCCCAGATTTCTGGCTAAATCTCTTCTAAGGGAAAGGCGAGTAACCAAGCTAAGGCCAAACTAGGGTCTTCAAAAAAGGCATATTTTGGCGGTATCTTTCTTGCTCCAAAAATATCTTCAAAACTATACCGAGCCGCCTTGCTATGCATAATAATGGCATAGACCGCAGGCTGTTTTTCTGCCATTAAAAGCCGCTGGGCAGCAAAACTGTAAGAACTGTGGTTTTGATTGTTGAATAAGACCCTATAAGGCGGGATTAGCTGCGCTTCAATAAAGTCTAGATAGCCTTTGATATCCTCATCATTTATTTCGCCCTCATGGGGAATAAGTTCGTAAGTATGGCTGTCATGCAGGGTAATAAGACCTACATCAAGTTGATAAGAAGTTGCTGCCATTTTTCACCGTTGTTAGCGCAAAATTTGACCCCATCTCGGTCATTTTAAACCCTAACACTCGTGATAAAGATGGGGTTATCCGCGCAGTTGCACATGAAGCCAGGTCATTGGTTTGTGTGTAAAATAATCTATGCCGCAAAGTATGACCCGAAAACTGGTCAGACAAACCTTGAAAACAAAGGTTTTGGGCATGATGGCAAGCGGTATGGATATTGAACGGATGGATGAACAAATAGAGCGCTATTGTTTAGACCTTTACAAAATCTCAGGACATTTGCTGAGTGAAGCGAAAATTCTGGAAGTTTACGCAGAGATTGTTGCAGGGTAGTAAGTTTTATTTCTCACACACAGCGGTAAGTTTCTTGTCTAAAGTGGTGGTTAGATATTAGTAACTATTGCATCTTGCCCTGAAGGTTCTGCTTTCAGGGTCATTTTTTTGCACCACTCTTAGCAACAGTGTCGTAAAATAGGTTTGAATCCTAGGAGGTATTTTAATGTCTGAAGCATCTAAGGTAAAAGGCCCCGCCTCTTACTTCCCTTCTATTGAAAAGACCTATGGTCAGCCTATTGATCACTGGATGCAAATTCTTGGCGAGATGAAGGACAAGAAGCACATGGAAATGGTCAATGCCCTTAAGACAGAATTCAACATAGGGCATGGACATGCTAACGCTCTGGTTGGATACTACCGAGAGCAGGAAACTAAGAACTAAACCTTTCTGAAAACGCCCTAGCTATTCTGCTCTTAAAAACTTTTGAGAGAGCTGAATAAGGCATAGTGTTAGATAGCGCTCTGCCTCAGCTTCTGTGAGAGTAAACCTTTCAGCGAGCTGAGGGGCTAGATGGTAAACGGAAACCGTTTGGATAGTTTTTATTTGCTCAATAAAACTAAAAACGTCCTCAGTTTTTGGGAAAGATAATAAAGCTGTGGTGAGAGCATAAGTGTTAGGAGGAATAATATTCATGCTTCTACAGTCCTTCAGTAGTAGTCTTTTGAAATTTTGCTAAGCTTACTTGATAGGCTCAACGCATTCCTGATTTTAGTCACACCGACAGCATTATTTGCTTTGAAACCGTCTTGGCTATTTTGGTTCAATTACTACAGAAACAAGGTGTCTATCCTTGAAACTTCGTAATCCTATAAGTTATGCTAACTCTAGCGTAGCTCAGCTGCGTTCTGTCCGCGAAAAAGGGTCTAACCCACTGGTAGTACTAGACTTACACACCTTCTTTTAGCCTGATCGTGCGGACAACAGGCAGATTAAAAGGAGGCGTTATGCCACAACTTCCAGCTAAGCCCAATCTCACCTACCTCAAAACTCAAGCCAAGGCTTTGCTCAAAGCCTACCGCTCGGGCGATAGCAATGTTTATACTCGAATTTATCAGGGGATAACTGGATTTACCCCATCATCTCGTTTTCTCCTTGCCGATGACCAAACAGTCATCGCCAGAGAATATGGCTTCCCAAGCTGGCCGAAACTCAAACAGTATGTAGAAGCCGTCCTAGGCTCACTAACTCAAGATCAAAAGAACCGCTCTAATCGCAAATACGCTATTAAAACCTTAGCGGAACAACTGCTAAGCTGGTCCAGGAATCATGAGATAGAGAATCTGGCAAATCGTCTTGCCCTTATGCCCTTGCATGAAATCCTGGATGTTCGTACTTTCGTTCTCGTAAAAGGTCAGCATTCTTTGTTAGTCGATGGTCTTTTAGAAAGACTAAAGCAGCCTTAGGCTCGCATACGGTTTAACTGTGCGCTGCCCTTGACCATTTAGCTGATGAGCGGTGTACAGAACCTTTGCGTCTACTATTAGATGACCCTGTCCCAAGAGTTCGTCGCGCCGCCTTACACAGTATCAGTAGTGATGCTTGCAAAGTCTCGGCATTGCCAAACCGTGAGAACCTTTCCACCAAAGTCATTGATATGGCACTAAATGATTCAAGTATTCGGGTGAGACGCGTGGCAGCAGATAGTTTGGCGGAATCAGGTGATCAACGAGCCGTAGCTGTTTTAAAACAGCTTTTTGAAGAAGATGCGTCGCTACTGCAAAAAACAGCAAGGGACATGTTAATGCGTTCCATGCATGGGTGAGAAAGCTGAAAATGCTTGAAATGGTAAAAGGCTCGAGCATACAAAATAAGACACTCGAGATCTATTTATTTGCAAAAACCGAAACCAATCAGTTCACAAATATTCCAAAGCAGGTGTTCCAAAAAGGTTACTTAAAACCCGCTTTGAACCCTTGATTAATAGGCATCCTTAAAACAGCAAACCTGGTTCTATAAACGCTCATTTATAGAACCAGGTTTGCCATTCGATCAAAGATTTGCGGAAATAAGGGCTTTACTCCGTTCTTCCTCGTCACACGAGCAAGTTCATTGCAAGCGCAACCAGTTATAATTTATTAGTGAAAGCACGAGATACCTTCTCTAATAAAGCCCTTGATACTACGCACTGGTTGCCTCACTACCTGCCTGCTTGGAGCTCGTTACAAGACTCGCGTGCCCACTACAACGGCACGGGCGATGCATTGCAATTGTTTATTCCCATAGATGCGCCTTTATGGTGTGCGGATACTCATCCAACACCGCTGCGAGTGTCAGGTATTCAATCCGCTAACCGCTCCGGTCCCGTCGGATCAACCGATGGGCAGCAACGATTCCTTCCTGATCTAAAAGTTCGAGAAGAGCAGAAAACACTACGTGGCTGGCTGCCAACTTCTGGTCGAATTACGATTCGTTGTCTAATGGAGCTCAACGAGCGTTCTATGGCCGCTATGTGGCTCAGCGGGTTCGAAGAAAGCCCTCATGAATCTGGGGAGCTTTGTGTGGTTGAGGTATTTGGTCGTTCAGTAAAGTCAGGCACAAGCGCTGAAGTAGGTGTGGGTGTGAAGGCAAAGTTCGACCCAGAGTTGGCTGATGACTTCATTGCACCCCGCATAGATATTGATGTCAGCAACATGCATGACTACGCTGTCGAGTGGGATTCAAACGGTTCTATCTTCCAGGTTGATGGTGAGACCATCCATTCGACTCAGCAAACGATGACCTACCCCATGCAGCTTATGGTAGCGGTGTTTGACTTTCCAGATTGGCCCGTGCATACAGATGACTTTGTGCCACGCATGATTGTCGATTCAATTGGCATTGACGAGTAGTCGCATGTCCCACCTTAAAGCTCGTGGTTTTCTCTGATCAGAAAAGAAAGTGATACTAAGCAAAAGATCTCCGTGCTGGACGATATTTAAACGGGCAAGATAGACTGTCGTTTTCTTGCCCAAGCGAATTAGCGCTTAAAAAACCAAAAAAGTGGCTGAATAGCTAGAAATAATGCCCATTAACCAATCAAAGTAACGATTATACGTACTTGAGTTGAGTTTCTTTACTATCGGCGACTCACCGTAACCGTAGGTTTCTGCGCAAATGTTCCCGCTACCCCATAGTGATGTAAGCATTAAACGCCATATTAAGGTTAAAGGGGATAGAAATCTATTTGATGGGGATATTCTTTACTGGGCTAGGTGTTTAGGTGGTTCACCTGGACTTTCTTCGAGTAAAGCCAAGCTATTCAAAAGACAAAAGGGGCGTTGTTAGTTTTGCCATTTACCCTTCGCTTCAACTGACATCATGGAAGTACATCATATTGACCGAGACCCAAAGAACAATGCCTAGGTCCTATGCTTGATTCACTTCATAGAGGTACGCATGACAAGATGGGGTTTTTGGCACAACGCCCAAAAAGGTATATTCCAGACTAAAAAATGGATTATTAAAAACGGTGGTTTTTGAGAAGCCAATAGGCTATAGCACTCAAAGGGAAAGAAGCTACAATAGAGAAATGTCTTATGGTATTGACTTAAGAGAACGAGCGTTGGGAGCAATAGATAGAGGAATGAGTAAATGGGAAGTGCATAAAACATTCCAGATAAGTCGGACAAGCCTAGATGATTGGCTAAAACTACGCGAAACAACAGGAAAGCTAAACGACGCTAGTTATTGTCATGGTCCCAAACCAACAATAGCTCAAACGGTAGAAAATCAAGCCTTCTTTGAAGAACATGAGCATAAAACGTTAGCTCAGCTTTGTGATTTGTGGTTTAACAAAACTGGAGAACGTGTTAGTGATGTGACGATGTCCAAAACCCTAAAGCGTTTAGGATACACTCGTAAAAAAAGTCCTACCGTTATCAAGAGCGAGATGAACTGAAACGAGGCGCTTATTTAGAGCAAGTAGACCAACTAAGCTCAGAGCAATGTGTTTACATTGATGAAGCAGGCATAGAGAACAGTCTTAATTATGCCTATGGTTGGGCTAAGAAAGGTCAGCGCTGTTTTGCGGATAGGTTAGGGCATTTCACAAAACGTATTTCAATGATTGCCGCATATTGCCAAAAGCAAGTTTTTGCTGTTATGACCTTTACAGGCTATTGTGATAGTACGCTTGTTGAAACTTGGTTTGAGCAAGTTTTACTTCCTGAGCTTAAGCCTAATCAAGTTGTCATTCTTGATAATGCTTCGTTTCATCGTAAAGCCAAACTCAGTGAGCTTCTCGAGAGGGTTGGTTGCAAGCTTTTGGCTTTGCCACCTTATTCACCTGACTTAAACAAAATTGAACATCTTTGGCATCAGATCAAATCTTTCGTCAGCCATCATTATGACCCTAATCTTGATTTTCATGACATTGTTAATCGTGCTTTCTGTAGCTTTTAACCCTTTGACTGCTATACATCTTGCGCTATGCAAGTGAAAAGTGCCATGAATGCCATGAATACAATGAGGAAACGTAGCGTTTGAGGTGAATGTTTCATTTTCCAAGCTCCTTGTGAAAGACTTTGATTTAGGGGGCTTCTACAACAAGTTGACACAGCAGCGTGTTGTTAGTTTCAAGATCGTTTCCCCAAATGAGTTTTGCGTCAGCGTCCCAGGCAACCTGGTCATAGCCATCTTTGGGGCTTACCTGCGCTTCTGAATAGGCAGTGGCAGGTATCCAAGAACTTTTATCAGACTCACTGCTTTTCCAGCCTTCAGGTTCCCCTAGTGATACAAAGCCGCACGTTCCCTCACCTGCTACAGGATTTGCCTCGTTTTCACAGGCTTTATCTAAGGGTGCTTTATGAATAACGGTGCACATCCAGTCGCTGTTGCTTACTGCAATGACTTCACCCGTCTTAGCGTCCTTAAACTGTGCTATTAAACCGCCATCACCCATTTGCTGCCGAGGTGTGCCGATATATTCCAGACCAGTATCGTTTTCCTTAAAGTCTTTGGCGATAATGTTTAGAACGAGCGGATAATCTGCATTAAAAGTGAAACTTTCTTTATTAAACGAACGCTCCGTAGTAATAGGAACAGAGTCTTCGACAATAAGCTGCTCGCCCAAGTAAAACGCAAACCAGTTATCAGCCCAAACATCCGCACTAATATTTACAGAACCTTCGGTAGCTGTTGTACTTGTTTGTGCGCAAGCTGTAGCAAGAAGCATCGCTGAACATAAACTTGTAAGCCATAGTATTTTTCCCATAATTTGCTCCAATCTTTAAGGGTTTAGACTTCAGACAAGTAGCTCGAGTTTTTTGGGTCTGCTCGAGACATTTTCTAAAGCACCACTCTGTTAAGGCGCACTAGGTTAAGGCGTATTAGTTACCGCCTTGGGTATAAGTTTCCACAGTCCTATTGCCTGCTGGATCAATAAACTCAAAAGTATACGTACCACCTACAATTGAATAGTTAACCGTGTAAGTTTCACTATTGAGAGTGTATTGCAAAGAGTAGGCATTAAATCCCGTTTGCGAAAATTCAGTGATTTCTGCGCCTCGTAAGGGTTCGCCAGCAGGACGCACGGGTTGCGCTTGTGGTTGGGGATCTACCTGTCCATCCTGATAGCCGACAACCCCCCTCATACCGCCATTGATATAAGGGTAGGTTTCGGTGGCATGATAATGATAATTGCCCTCGCTATCAAAATGACCATTGTATTCATCTAAACCAACTACAGTTGTGCCATCTGATTCTGTTAAACCGTAGATAGGAAAGCCGTCTAAGCCATAGGCAATTGGGTGATCAACGCCTACAAAGGTTTGTAAATGAGTGGGTGCTATGTGGTAATGATAATCATCACCACGCCCTCCATGACCGCCCCACTGATCTAGTTCACCAGCTAAATAGGCATCTTCGCCTCGATTGTTGAGCGCGTTAAAGATGGGTACGCCATTAACCGCAAGGGCAATTGCGCCTCTAAATAAATCGCTTGCACCAGAAATAGGGTTATCGGCTAAAACAGGGTTAAGGGGAATTTGCCAAGCAT
>JAHEBB010000725.1 GCA_024642575.1 Trueperaceae bacterium
GGTCGCTCAACCGTTATGCGGCGGTAACCAAAGTCAGTGCTGTCAAAGATTTTCGAGTGCTCGTTTGCTTCGTAACTGCCGTAGAGCTTCACCACATCGGCTATATAGTTTTCGATGGTGTTGCGCTTGCTGCCCAGACTTTTGCGCATCTTGCTAGACATGCTGGTAGCGTCTACCAGTTGCACCTTGCCCTTGCGCTCTGGGCTTTTGCGGTTACTGAGTAGCCATATATAAGTGGCTATACCTGTGTTGTAAAACATGTCGGTAGGTAGCGCCACGATTCCTTCTAACAGGTCATGTTCTAAAATGTAGCGCCTTATGCTGCTCTCGCCACTGCCAGCACTTCCCGTAAAGAGTGGGCTACCATTTAAGATGATGCCGATGCGGCTGCCCCCCTCTTGCGGGTCACGCATTTTGCTTATCAGGTGCAGTAAAAAGAGCAGGCTGCCGTCACTCACTCTGGGCAGTCCAGGGCCAAAGCGACCTGCGTAACCCTTGGCGCTTTCATCCTTGATGGCTTTTTCTACCTTTTTCCAGTCCACGCCAAAGGGTGGGTTAGAAAGCATGTAGTCAAATGTATGGGTGCTTAGCTGGTCATCTGAGAGGGTATTGCCATATTTTATCTGGCTGACATCCTGCCCTTTTATCAGCATGTCACCTTTACAAATGGCGTAAGACTCAGGGTTGAGTTCCTGCCCAAAGACGCGCACCGTTACCTCAGGGTTGTACTCAAGCATGTGCTCCATGCCGCTGCTCAAAAAGCCACCCGTGCCTGCCGTTGGGTCATAGATGGTAATGATTTTGCCCGCTTGCGTCAGGCTATCACTGTCATCTATAAAGAGCAGGTCAGTGGTTAGCTTTACAATGTCTCTGGGGGTAAAATGTTCCCCTGCCGTTTCATTGCTGCTTTCAGCAAAGCGGCGAATAAGTTCTTCAAAGATAAGACCCATTTCATGATTGCTTATTTTCTTGGGGCTTAAGTCAATGGTTTTAAAACGCTCGGCTACTTTGTAGAGCAAATTGACTTCGTTTAGCTGGTCAAGGTAGTCAACAAACTTGAAGTAGTCAAAGATTTCTTTGGCTTCTTTGCTAAATTCATTCAGGTAGCGTACTAAGTTGTCATAGGTATCATTTTCACCCAGATTGTTCAGAGTTATGGCGCTAGTGTTGTAAAAGGGTTGGGCAGCAGCTTGCCTTATGAGTCGTTCTTTTAGTAGTTCGGGTTGGTCTTTTTGCGCTTCGTAGGTTTGCAAAACAGCTTCGCGGCTTGGCTCGAGCACACACTCGAGCCTTCTTAAGAGTGTAAACGGGAGGATAACGCGACCATACTGGCTTTGTTTAAAGTCACCACGTAATAGGTCGGCTACACCCCAGATGAAATTGGCTAGGTTTTGTTCCATTAAACACGAATAATATCATCTCTATTTGTATAATCTATAATCAAAGATAAACTTTATCTATAAATAGTACATTCAACCGATTTAGCTACCATATGATGTATACGGAAATACGATAGATGGTAGCTAAAATCAACTATAATTAATTATTTTATGAACACCTCAAATACGGATAAGACCAATCTTAATTGCGCTGAGCAAGTTACCATTGCGGATAATAACTCTGCGACCAAGACGGGTCATTTAGACCTCTCGATGATCCAAACAATAATAAATTATGTTACGGGCAGAGATCAATCGAGTGAGAAAGCAAATGAAAAGCTTATTAGAGATTTAAATACCCTTCATGGTCCATCCAGAACCTCTGCGGTAGTTGACCTAAAAATGAAAGTCACATTTTTCCAAACATCTGGATCTTTTGAAACATACAATGAGCTTCTGAGAATCTTTAAAAGAATCAATTTGGTAGGGACTGGCAAATTCCACTTTCTATTTCTAGTTACGATATTCGAAATTCTTGTTCAATTTCAAAATACCAAGGGATTGAACCAAGATTTTAAAAAGGAATTAGATCTACTTTCCAAAGAGATTATTAAAAACATAGTGAGAATTTATAAGAACTTATCTAAAGTTGATCTTCAAGAACTTCATAATTCAAAGCAAGCAAAAATAGCCCTTGATATTATTGGAAAATACGAGTATAAATCTATTCTTGATGAACTTAGGCAAGAATTTCCCTTTACTGAGTTATCAAAGCTTGCCAGATTTATATTTGAGACACAAATTACACTTTATTCAAATAACTTACAGTCAGATAGTAAAAGACTCATGAATCTTAAACTAGGCGATAACGCCCCATTTCCTAACAACATAGTCTTTTCAAAAAGCCCTGTTGCAAAACCCAATTCCCCAGCACTTTCTTTCTAAATAGACCCACTAATCACTTATTGAATTGTAAGTGGGTCTTAGAACTTTATTGGCTTTTCAGCTTTTAGTTCTAGTCATGACTTTGTCATGTGTTTAGAAAGGAGTATTCTTTTGAATACATCTTTTTCAAAAG
>JAHEBB010000726.1 GCA_024642575.1 Trueperaceae bacterium
TGCTTATGGTTGTTAATGATGAGACTACGCGCATGCCTTCGGGCAATATGGCGCATCAGGTGTGCCTGCGTAGAGGCGTGAATGTGATAGCCAAACTCATAACTTGGGATATGATTAGCTACTTCAGTCGCAATTTGGTGTAAGGTTTTAGGCGTAGCTGTAAGGGCCTCGAGCGACCATCGCTCAAAGCTTTGCACAAAGTCATGAGACTGATCGCATATCTTATACATGTCTTCTTGACCAAGCACACCAAAATGAGCGCTGAAATAGAGTTCTGCATTTAAAGCTCGAGCCATTTCAACACCTTCAAGATAATCGCTGGGGTTGTAGTAGACAGAAGGCGCATGGGGGGTGCCCTCTGCAACTTCTGGCCCCCAACCTAAGGCGACATCCCCACTGATAGCAAGGCTATGTTTTTTGTCGAATAGGACGATATGTCCGGGGCTGTGCCCAGTGGAGTGCATGACTTGAAAACTATAAGGGGCAAGCTCGAGCGTATCACCATGCTCTAAATGAAGATCAACAGCAGAATTCTCACCGCAAAGGTCTAAAAAGGCTTTGCCACCATCTTCATATTGCCAATCATCAGGCATACACATATACATTTCATAGAAGTGGCGTTTGTGGTCTTCTATCCAGGCAGCGTCATGGGTGTGGGCTGCTATTTGCATTTCGGGAAAAACTTTTTTTAAGCTTGCATTTCCCCCAAAGTGATCAACATGACCGTGGGTATTTATAAGCAAATCAGGGTTTAGCTCGAGCTTTTCCAGTGCAGGTAGAATGAATTCTTTGGGCGTAGTGCTAATACCCGAATCAATAAGGACATTTTGCTTAGACTTAATAAGGTAAATCGTTAGCGCAACGCCCAAAAACGGCGCATCCAGAACGTAAATTGAATCATGAACTTGTTTGAATTCAGGCATGGGCTTTTCGCTCAACCAAATATAAGTGCTCACAAATTAAGACTGTCAGATTGTCTTGATTAAAGACCTCAACCAGTTCAATAACATAGCCAAACTTAGGGTTTTTAGGGTAGTCGCGCTTGTCTTTAATGGAGGCTTTGACCCGAATGGTATCACCAATAAAAACAGGTTTGATAAAGCGTACGCGGTCATAGCCATAAGAAAATGCTACAGGGTTAATATCTTCGGCGGTCATACCAACAGCAACGCTTAAGATAAGGGTGCCGTGGGCAATGCGCTGTCCAAAGTCCTGGGTTTTGCACCACTCTTTATCCATGTGATGGGGAAAGAAATCACCCGTTTGCCCGGCGTGCATGACAATATCTGTTTCGGTGATGGTTCGCCCTAGCGTTTCACGGTACGAACCCAGTTGGTAGTCTTCAAAATACTGCTCTGTGATTTTCATAGCCCTAACCCCAATCGCTTGGTAATGTCTTTGGCGCTTTCTTGAAGCGCTGCCAAAATTTGCTCTGTTTGGTAATTTTTGCCTTTAAGCATCAGTAGGGGAACGGTTAAGGTCGCCATGAGCTGACTACGCTCGTGGCCAATCAAAACGGCCAAATCTTGCACCCCGACACTAATATCGCTTTCGGCATTCAGGAAGGTTTGACCCTTGGATGCCTGGAGTTGTTGCCTAAAGCTTTCTTGTTGTATAAGGCTCGAGTTAAGAAAGGGGGGGTCGTTTTGCAAGAAATGCTCTAACGCTTCTTGGCTTTGCTGAGCCAGTAAAAGTCTGCCTGAGGCTGTTTTTAAAGCTGGGAAGCTTCTGCCAACTTCAACAGAAATGCGGATAGGATTAGGGCTTAACTCCTCGGCAAGTACCAGAAGTTTTTGCTCATGCAAAATGCTCAAATGAACCGATTCACGTAGGTTTTGCGCAATCGTTCGTAACGGGCTGCGCGCTGCCTCGAGTAGTTTTTCCACAGGAGAATGCGTATGCGCCAGCTCAAAGAGCTTTAGCGAAAGCCCGTATCTGCCGCTATCATCTCTTAAGAGGTAGGCACGCTGCTCTAAACAATCAA
Source organism: Trueperaceae bacterium (assembly GCA_024642575.1). Taxonomy (GTDB): domain Bacteria; phylum Deinococcota; class Deinococci; order Deinococcales; family Trueperaceae; genus JAHEBB01. The sequence goes on from JAHEBB010000726.1 coordinate 1,985, forward strand.
GCATGCGAAATATTTCGCTGGTGTTACGGTCTAAGGCTCGAGCAATATCTGCCTGAGTTTGTGGAATGGCTGCATCGGCTAGAAATTCTAAGATATCTAGACCTTTTTCTAGAGCTGGAACCGCATATTTTGTGGCCTTGTCTACTGCTTTTTGAGTCATGACGTACCTTTGAATAGATCTGTTAAGCTTGACGACTAGTTTTACATATGAAATAGTATTTTGCAAGGAAAACAATTTTTAAGGAGCTCAGTCGTTTGCTAAGACCAAAGCAAAGCCCAGATATGCCTCTTGTCGTGCCTCCCATTGTGAGTATTGGGGCAGGTGGCATTGTTCAGGATGCGCATTTACCCGCCTATCAAAAAGCAGGGTTTAAGGTTCATGGCCTTTATGATCTTGACCTTCAAAAGGCAACTGAGCTTGCCAAACGCTTTGCTATTCCTAAGGTTTATAGCTCTCTTGATGA
>JAHEBB010000215.1 GCA_024642575.1 Trueperaceae bacterium
ACTTTCCACTCGAAAGGAAGTCAACCATGAAATTTGGCATCATTGGCGGCGGTCGCTGGGCAGAGGTTCACAAGCAAGCGCTCGAGTCCTTAGGCGAAACCTTAGATACGGTACTGGTAGCTAGCGAAGCCAGCAAAAACCGCCTTGAGCGTGATTGGGGCCTTCAGGCAACCACAAATATGCAAACATTTTTGAGCTACGGCATTGAAGCAGTCATCGTAGCCAGCCCCAACTATTTGCACGCGGAGCACAGCATTCGCTGTCTGGAAGCGGGTAAACATGTCTTGGTCGAAAAACCTTTTGCCACCACGCTGAAAGATGCCCAGGCTATGATCAAAGCTGCCAAACAGTCAAATAAAGTCTTAACTAATGGTTTAGAAATGCGCGAGTTTACTTTGTTTAAACGCGTTAAAGAGCTTATCTCTGAGGGAAAAATCGGCAAACCTATTCATTTGAACCTTCATCTCTGGCGACGACCTTACAGTGCAGGTAGTGGCGGCTGGAAGACCGACCCCGAAAAACTCGGCAGTAGTACTTTAGAAGAACCCATCCACTATCTGGATTTGGCACGCTGGTATTTAAGGGATGATTGCGGCGAACCAACTGGTTTACAAGCCTGGGCAAATTCTAGAGAGGGTCGTGACTATCTAAATGAAAATCTGGACATCAGGTTTCAGTACAAAGATAAAACACAAGCTCTGATAAGCCGCTCAATTGCCGCTTATGAGCACAGCATTCGACTTTATATTGTCGGAGAAAAAGGTTCGCTAAGGGCAGAGTGGCAAGGCAGGATGGATTTGGATAAAACACCCAATGCACGCTTGTTTTTGCACAATTCTGGCAACAGAGACTTAGCGGCTTTAGAATTGCCCGTTGAGCAAAAAACGGGTCATGCCTACGATTTGTCTGAGCAAACCCGAGCTTTTATTAAGGCGATTAAAAAGGGCTCGAGCCCAGCTGCCACAGCCGAAGATGGCCTTGCTTCAGTTGCTCTAAGTTTAGCGGTAGATAAATCACTCAAAAACCAAAAAGCTGTTTTGCTCTAAACTAAAGTACAACTGAATTTAAGAAATGGCAGTTTTTTGCACCCTTGGGTTTAGCCCTGATTGGTCTTGGCTTAAGCTTGCTGGGTCATAGCATTGGTTTAAAACAAGCTAATGTTAGTACCCTGACCTGGTTTGGCTGGGGAACTCTGAGTTTAGTCCTAATCAATGCAAGGATTGCTATCTTTGGCGAGGCTGTGAAGGCTCGAGTGCTTTTTGAACTCAAGAGTCCCTAAGCACTCTTAAAAATAAGTTGGGTAAACAAAGGGCTAAGTCGAAACATTTATGAGACAATACTTACAGTACATTACAGGTAAAGCGTGCCCTGAAGGAGTAAAAATTTGTGGCTGATGACACCTTAAGCTGGATGAATGAGCTAACCGCCGAAATGGAAGAACGCCGTAAAAAGATTGAACTTGGCGGTGGGGAAGCTCGGCTAAAAAAACAGCATGATGCAGGTAAACAAAGCGCTCGTGAACGCATTGTTACTTTATTGGATGAAGATTCTTTTGTTGAGCTAGGTGTTTTTACCGAACATCTGGGCGGCGACATGATGGAAGGTATCAGCGCACCTGGAGAAGGCGTAGTTACGGGCTACGGCACCCTAAAAGGTCGCACTGTCTTTGTGTTTAGTCAGGACTTTACGGTTTTAGGCGGTTCTTTAGGTAAAATGCATGGGCAAAAAATTGCTCAAGTGATGGACTTAGCCGTTAAAACTGGTGCACCTATTATTGGACTAAATGATTCTGCAGGCGCACGCATTCAAGAAGGGGTTGATTCTCTTTCTGGTTATGGTGAAGTCTTTTACCGCAATGCCATTTACTCAGGCGTGGTACCGCAAATCAGTGCCATTTTGGGTCCTTGTGCTGGAGGCGCGGTCTATAGCCCTGCCATGACTGATTTTATTTTGATGGCTAAGGGAACCTCTTATATGTTTATTACTGGGCCCGAAGTCATAAAGAGTGTGACCAAAGAGGATGTTAGCTTTGAAGAGTTGGGCGGCGCGGACGTACACAACCGAAAGTCTGGTGTGGCTCACCTCGAGTGTGAGGGAGATGCAGGTGTTCTTGAGAAAATCAGGGAACTCCTTGACTTTTTACCGCAATCAGCCAAGGAAAAACCTCCTTTCAGAAAAACCAAAGATAAAGATGACCGTGAAACCCCAGAGCTTTTAACCATCGTTCACCCTGACCAAAGACGCCCCTATCCTATGCATGATGTCATTAAGACGGTGGTAGATGAAGGGCATTTTCTAGAAATTCAACCCGATTTTGCCAAAAATATTATTGTGGGTTATGCGCATTTAGGCGGGCAAGCCGTAGGCATTGTGGCGAACAATCCCCGTAATATGGCAGGGACGTTAAACATTGACGCCAGTGATAAAGCCAGCCGTTTTATACGAACCTGCGACTGCTTTAATATTCCGATTGTGACGCTGGTTGATGTAACGGGTTTTATGCCTGGAGTCGCTCAAGAGCATGCTGGCATCATTCGGCATGGAGCTAAAATGCTTTACGCTTACGCAGAAGCCAGTGTACCTAAAATTACGCTGATTGTGCGCAAAAGTTATGGGGGTGCTTATTTGGCGATGAATTCAAGGGATATGGGCGCAGATGTGGTTTTGGCCTGGCCTACAGGTGCGGTTGCAGTCATGGGCGCAGAGGGAGCCGCCAATATCATCTACCGTAAAGAGATAAATGGCTCAAAAAGCCCTGAAGCTACGCGCAAAACCAAAATTGATGAATACAAGAAAAAGTTTGATAATCCTTACTGGGCGGCAGGTCGTGGGTATATAGATGATGTGATTGACCCCAAGGATACCCGCAAACATCTCATACGACATTTAAGAATGCTCGAGCATAAACACGAAGAACGCCCCTATAAAAAACATGGCAACATCCCTTTGTAATTATGAAATGGCCAAGTGATTTTGTCTGGCGTGAAAATCCAGGAGAGCCTTCAAACTGGAAAAAGCCTGGGCTTGTTATGTTTTTTAACCTCGAGTGCCCTGGTTGTGTGTCCAGAGGCATTCCTTTTATGAAAAAGCTGTATCAGGACTACCGTGATAAACTCGTTATGACACTCATTCATACTTCATTTGGGCACAAGCACTATACAAGAGATGAAGTTCTGCCCACACTAACTCATTTTGCTGACAGCTTTGCCAAGCTTCCTTTTCCTGTAGCGCTTGATTTGGAGGCTGAACTTGCTGAACATTATAGAATTGCTGGCACACCTCACTGGCTGGTGTTTCAGGATGAGGCGATAATTCGTAGTCTTTTTGGCTCACAAGATAATACTCAACAAAGGCTCGAGTATCTTTTTGAAGAATTATTTGATATCTGAGCTGCTTTGCCAAGTGTTACAGATTTATTACAACAACCACTAAAAAACGTTCAGTCTGTTGATAATGTTTACAATGTGTTACCGAATGTGCTACACATTCTTAAAAAACTACTATATACTCATTAGCGGAGGTTATTACCTCCATCTCCTCTCTGACGGCCCTGTGTCTCCCCCGCACAGGGTCACTTTTTTGCAATTAGAGGTAATAAGGTAGCATCTTTAAACCTTAGAGGTAGCATCTTTAAAATCCATTGATACTAAAACACCACTATCAATTCAGCTTGGTATAAAACGTGATGGTTGCGCCTAAGAAAAAGCGTTTTGAACCTACCATAGAGAGACAAGGAGTTCTCTGTGAAGGCCACCATCCACACCTGCATCCTGCTTATCCTTTTCATAGGTATCGTTTCCTGTAGTCAAGCACCTCAACCGAATATTTTACGTCTAGAAATGAGTGTTGTTGGTCTTGGTAAGGGCAGCATTACAGGTGAAGCCTTAAGCAAAGCCTGCACAGATAACTGCACATCTCTTTTTCAATTAGGTGACACAGTAAATTTAAAAGCCGTTGCGGCACCTGGCTCGAGCTTTCTTGGCTGGGAAGGCGCTTGCTTAGGTAATGAAACCTGCAAACTAAACTTAGAGCAAAACACCGAGGTTCGTGCCTTATTTGAACCTAATGGCGCTCTCTTAAAGCTCGAGCTCAGTGGTTCGGGCAAAGGCAAAATCTCAAATGGAACCAGCTTAAATTGCAGCGCAAACTGCGAAACACTGTTTGGCGATAATGAAACGGTAAACCTGATAGCTAAGGCGCTACCTGGCTCGAGCTTTGTGGGTTGGGAAGGCGCTTGCTCAGGTACAGCGACTTGCAGTCTAAGTATGACAAGCTCAAAACTGGTTGGCGCTCGCTTTGAGGCTTTAGCAGGTAGTGATGCCAGTATCCAAATCAATAAAATAGGTAACGGCAGTGGCAAAATTACGGGTAACTATGGTCTAAATTGCGGCGATACATGTTATAAGGTTTTAAACAAAAACAGTAGCCTTGGCCTAACTGCCGAAGCGCTACCTGGCTCGAGCTTTCTTGGCTGGCAAGGCGCATGCTCAGGCACAGGAAGTTGCCAGATTAGCCTTAAAGAAAGTACCGAAGTCAGCGCCGAATTCAGTCGCCCTGCCGAAGGTAATTTGCTCATTAACGAATTAGCCTCGGCTCCCCGTGGTGAGGCGGTTTGGCTCGAGCTTTATAACGCGTCAAATGCAACTCTTGATTTGGGCGATTACCACCTTCGGGCACAGGCTATTCAATCAGAGGCACCCTTTGCTGCCTACGGTGAAATTCAATTTAAACTACCAGCTCGCTGGCTAGCCCCAGGTAGCTATATGGTTTTACTTTCCAAAGGTGAATACTGGTACGCTAGCGGCCCCAATCATGCTTATCTGTCAAGCCTTAACTCGAGCCTGCCTTACTGGGGAGCTAATGGCTTTGTCGAACTTATCCGCGATAATAAAACCGTTGATTTTGTTCGCTATGGTAACGACAAGACAGAACCTTTAACAAAAACCCTTTGGGGTCAAGCCAATGCATCTGCTCTTACGAGCCAAATGTACGGGGCAACGTTGGTACGAAAACTCTCAAACGAAGAAACCAGCGCCTCAAGCTGGCACATAAGCTCCTTTGAAACCCCTGCTGGCCCCAATGACATCCCCGAAAATACCCAAGATAGCGACCAGGATGGCTTGCCTGATAGCGCCGAAGTTGCTGGCGGCACTTACGCTGGCATCCCTCTTTATGAACTGGGCGCAAGACTCGGTCGAAAAGACATTTTTGTAGAAATTGATCATATGGATAGCAGCGATGAGGGCATCTTACCCAGACGCGAAGCCCTTGATAAAGTCGTAGCAGCCTTTGCCAAACAAAATATTGGCCTTCACTTTGATGTTGGCAACTACTTCTCCGATACAGCTAATAATCAAGCGTATAACCCTGAAGCGTATAACCTGGGCTCAGGGAATAGCACAGTGCCTTTTGCCGCCAGTATTATCATCCCAAGTAAGAGCTATAGCCTTAAGGATAAAGCTAACTTTTATGACTACAAAGCTCGCTATATGGACTTGCGCCGCAGACCCATATTTCACTATCTCCTCATGGCCAATTCCATGAAAGATAACGGTTTAGCAGGTCCATCGGGTCTGGCAGAAATGAACGGCAACGACTTGATTGTGACCTTAGGCAAATGGAACTTAAGCAGCTCGAGCCTGGAAAACAAAAACATGCTTATCAACTTTCAAGCCAGCACTATCATGCATGAGCTTGGTCATAACCTTGGTTTAAGACATGGTGGCAACGAAAATGATAACTACAAACCCAACTACTACAGCATCATGAATTATCATTATCAGCTTTATGGTCTGGGCAATGCTAATGGCGACTTTGCTGCCGAACGCTACTATGCCTTTAAAAACTACAAAGGCTATGGCAGAGACATTTGCAAGCTGAGCTATTCACCTTGTAGCACTGAGTTTATGATTGATTACTCACATGGCTCGAGCACGACTCTCAATGAAACCCAGCTTTTTGAAACCCTAAAACTTGGACAGGGCAATACCTGGTTTGACTTTGATAACAATGGCGTAAGCAACCAACCCAGCCTGGATGTAAATAGTGACAATAAACTGAGTCAACTTGAAGATTTTAATGACTGGGCAAATATCGTCATCCCGTTTCAACGAGGCTTTAATGGTATGAACCTAAGTACCCAAAGCACCTTAGAAACCTTTAGTCCTATAAGTCAAGACATTCAGGAATGGGTTGAGGAAAGCCTTCATATCGATTAATTTGAAATCGGATTCTAAAAATGCGCGGTTTAACTCTGTTTGCATTTTTTAACATTTTAAAGAGACCGCTATAACCAATTTACAAATACAGGCAATCGTCCTAAACTAAAGAAAAAAGAAGCAAGTCATAGGTAGTAAGAGATAACGTCATTTTTGGCCCTTCAAGACTCGACCTATTGTAACGCTGGTGTAACGCCTGTTTAATTAAGCTCTTTTCCAGGAGGCAAAAGCATGTTTAGACTTATTTCAATACTGGTTTTTTTGTTAAGTTTTAGTGCACTGGCTCAAACATTTTCAGGTAGCTATTTTCTGACAACAGATAATGGAATGATAGAGCTCGAGCTTAGTCAAACCAATACAACAAAACTTACAGGAACTCTTAGAGGCAATGGCAATGAGTTTTATCTAGAGGGGGATCTTGACGATCAAGGAGCGGGTGTAGCTTATGGTGTTATAACGATGGGCGAAGAGCGCTTGCTTTTTGAAGCTTATCTTAAAGAATCTCAACTAACGCTTTCCCTTTTTGGTTTAACCGAATCAGGAGAACTAGACTACGATAATGCCCAGGAATTAACCTTTCAGCGCCAAGAGTCACAGGCCGCAGCTAGTAATCCTTTAGCTCCAGCAAAGCAAACCTCAAATCCTTTAGCCCAAGGCAGTACTTCAGATATCTTTGCAGGTCAATTTTCAGGTACTGGCTTAAGTCTTAGCCTCGAGCCTTCAAGTGCTGGCTACCAAGGCAAGCTCGAGATTAACAGTCAGGTTTACCCTGTTATAGCAACAGCCTCAGACACAACCTTAACAGGAGAATTTGAAACTGGGGGAAGCCGTTTTGCTTTTACTGCTAACCTAAGCGGCAATCAGCTTAGCCTTAAAAGTGATGGTCAAATCTATACCTTGACCAAAGAATCACTGGCAAGTTCCCAAAATCCTCTGGCTCAACCCTTGGCGCAAAATACGGATAATAGTCCTATTTTGGCGCAAGGAGCAAATGCTAATTTAAGCCAGGATAATGCGCTAGCCTTTGTTGAAGCGCTCGAGTTCTCCTTGCAACAAGCAGGCTATAGCTATTCTTTCACTGACGCTGAAAAACAGCAAATATTAGAAACCCTTGCTCAAAGTTTCCCTCAAGCTGACGCCCAAAATCAGGCAGTTTTAGCTCAAGCAAGAGAGATTTGGACTCGAGTCCAACAAAACTGGGCAAGTAGTAATCAAGATGATCAGCGTGAATTTGTGGTAGGTGTTTTTACGCTTGCCTTTGGTGAGGAAACTGTAAAGCAGTGGCTAAGCTCTAACAACTCAGGAACAACTCAAGCTGGGCAATCTGAAGGAGGCTGCTCAAATATTGATGATTGCGCCAGCCGCTATATGGACTATGAAACCTGGCAAGACACCAGCAATGCGCAAGGCTGCTGGGCCGCCGCTGGCTGCTCGAGCTATGACAGCTCTACTAACACCTATGAGTATAATGACCCTTCTTACTGAACCTAAGGCAAAGTAAAAAGCCCGAAAGTAAGGGCTCTATTATCTAGACTTTTGAACTAGGGCTAAAGCTGTTTTGGTTGCACGGACTTTAACAATCAAAACAGCTTGCCTCATGTATAATCATTTTCTGGCAGGGGAGTAGCCACCAGAAAAGTCTGGGTTGCGTATCGTCAATACGGCAGTAAGCCTTAGTAAGCTTAATACTTGTCCCGGTACGTAAAGATAGCGCGAGACCTGACCACTTTTAGCCCTGCTAAAAGATGAAGCTTTTGTGCTTTGGTCAGGAGTTTAGCTTGCTTAGTTTTTGGATTATTTTTCATCTGCTCATTTTTGTTTTTCTTGCCCTTGATTTGGGCATTTTTAACCGTAAAGCGCATACTATCAGTGTTAAAGAAGCAGGCATTACCAGCCTCATCTGGATAAGTCTGGCGCTTTTTTTTAATGGCGGTATCTTTTACTTTATGGGGCAGCAAAAGGGGCTCGAGTTTTTAACGGGCTACCTGATTGAATATTCGCTTTCTGTTGATAATATTTTTGTTTTCGTCCTGGTTTTTAGTGCGTTTGCTGTACCCAGTCAGTACCAGCACCGCGTCTTGTTTTGGGGCATTCTTACAGCACTTATTTTGCGGGGAACCTTAATTGGGCTAGGCGCTGTACTGATTTCCGAGTTTCAGTGGATTCTACTGCTTTTTGGTGCTTTTCTGGTCTTTGCAGGCATTCGTATGTTACGTAGCGACGACGATGAAATTGACCTGGAAAATAACCGTGTTTTAAGGCTTATTAGGCGCTTTGTTCCCTTAACAGATAAGTATCATGGGCAAAAGTTTTTCACGCTCGAGCTGGGCAAACGCATGGCTACCCCTTTATTTATGGTGCTTTTGCTGGTCGAATTTACCGATGTCATGTTTGCACTAGACAGCATTCCAGCCATTTTTGCTATCACCCAAGATCCTTTTATTATCTATACCAGTAATGTTTTTGCCATTTTGGGCTTAAGAAGCCTGTACTTTTTGCTGGCAGGGGTCATAGGTCAATTTATTTTTCTGCGTTACGGTTTAGCTGTGGTGCTAAGTTTTGTTGGTCTCAAATTACTCTTGCTGGACATTTACCACATTCCAACTTTAATAAGTCTGGCAGTTATCATCTTATCTTTGGCGGTAAGCATTGTGGCGTCCATGATTTATGTGCGTAGGCAAAAACAGCTTACTGAAAAACCTGCCTTAAGTAGCAGAGACTAAT
>JAHEBB010000727.1 GCA_024642575.1 Trueperaceae bacterium
AGGCAACTCGGTTTCAGGTAAGATCTATCTTATCCCATCAAGTATTAAAGCAGGGGAGATAGCTCGAGTCTTACGCGAAGGTTATGATGTTGGACTTTTGAATGATGGGTTTCAGCGGCTTATTCAAGAGCTCGAGCTTGACTTTTTGCTCATTGATACACACCCCGGTATGAACGAAGAAACCCTTTTGTCTATTGCTATTTCTGATAGCTTAGCTATTATTATGAGACCAGATTCCCAAGATTATCAGGGTACTGGTGTAACCGTTGAAGTGGGTAAGAAACTTTCAGTGCCGCGGATAGTGATTATTGTTAATAAAGTGCCTATGGCCTTTAACTTTGAAGATGTAAAGGCTCGAGTGGAATCTGCCTATAACTGTCAAGTTGCCACCGTTTTGCCTCATTCCGATGAAATGATGGCGCTGGCGAGTTCAGGTGTTTTTGTTGCCAAATTTCCCGATCACCCTATTACTCAAAAGTATAAAGATGTCATGAAAAGCTTAATTTAATGAGTTTTGTTGGGTTGAGGTGATTTTACAAGAAGCTGCCGAATCAACTCTTTGAGCCATTGAGTTTATAGGCTAAGGAGATAGTTCCTAAGGTTAGTCGTGAATATTGAGCAACTAAACAAAGAAATTACAGACTATGGTAACGCAGAAGGCACTTCTATAAGTGTGGTATTGCAGCTTTCAGAGCCCCTTCGAAGTACCTTACAAGCACTTTTACGTGAAGGTCCGTTTTCAGCCCAGAAGCTTGCTGATCATTTGGGATTAACCGCAGAGCAGGTGGTAGACGTGCTTGCTAAGCTCCTCTATTATGGTTTTGTCTTTCTTAAGTCCGAGGACAGCTACGCACTAAAACTTAAAAAAGCTACAAGACCCAATATGGGAGCTATGTGGGAAACCCTTTTGGATGAGGACACTTAGTATTTGGGTCTAGTAAGTTGCGTTAGCTATCCCTTAATTCTCTTGTATCAACCAGCAAGTGAGCCGAAAATTTATCATACTAGTGACAGTAAAACGGCTAGACTTTTACTTAGGCTGGATATTTATTTATGATGGCACAAAACATTTATTACGCTTTTACTGCTAGTTGGCTCTCTCAAATTTTAGAAAGGTATGCATGAGTTTGCGCCCCAAGATTTTGCTAAGTATCATGCTAAGTCTCGGTTTCTTATTACTGGTTTTGCATTATAGCTTGCGCGCCATTGTTATTAAAGAGTTTGATCAAGTTGAAGCGCGTCATTCTGCCCTTTTGGCTGAGGGGGTTAAAGAAATCATTGACGAAGAGATGAAAGCCTTAAGCGATCTTCAGAGTGAGTGGTCAGATCGGGAAGAGCTAAAAGATGCGCTCGAGCACCCTTTATTCTCCAACCTTAGCCCTTTTACTATGGCAAGTTTATCAGAGGAAGATTTAGATCACCTCATTCTCTTTATAGAAGAAACTGTAGCTTTTCAAGCAGGCGAAAGTCAGGATTCCGTTGCTGATTTAATAAGCTATTTGCAAACCAAAACTGAGTTAATCAAAAAGCTTAGCTATGAAAAAGTAACTGGCTTTATTAATTTTGAAGATGCTATTTTTCTGGTATCAGGAGGACCAGTCTATGATAAAACAAGTAGCAGTGAGATCGGTAGCTTGCTTTTTACTCGACATTTTGATGGTGCCTATATAACCAGGCTTGAGCAGTATTCGCCTTTCCCGCTTAACTTATATAGTAAAACAGCATTAGCTGATCTAAACCTGAGTCCACAAACTTATTTTGCTACTTTGCCTATCGATGAAAATAATATACAGGGCATTTTGGCTTTTCAAAATTTGGAAAATGACCTTGCCTTTTATTTAGGAGTAGATTTGCCGCGAGATGTTATGCTCGAGGCGAGACTTAGCCTACGTTATTTCAGCTGGGCTTTTGCGCTTGTCAGCCTGATCATTATGATAGTATCCTTAGTAATACTAGAAAAACTTATTCTTAGTAGGTTAGGTCGTTTAAGCCAAGAGATTAAGGAATTAGGTGTTAGTAAGAATATTGCAAAGCGACTTTCCTTATCGGGAAAAGATGAGCTTGCAGCTTTAGCAAGAACGCTAAATACAGCGTTAGATCAGCTTCAAGAGTCGAAAGAACGTGAAAAGCAACTTAAAACTGAGGTACAGGCTCTTAAAATCCAGATAGATGAAGTGAAAAAGAGCCAGCAGGTCAAAGATATAGTAGAGACAGATTATTTTAAGGAGCTACAGCAAAAGGCAAAAGTGTTAAGAAGTCGCAATATGGATTAGGTGGCTATCTCAGCAAAGGCCAGCAAATTTAAGGAGGAAAGCATGGTTACGCAAACCTATGTTAAAAGTCGCAAGCTTTATAAGCTCATCTTTGAAGTTCCAGCTTTAGAGCTTCCCGATGGTCGTGTAGAAGGCTTAGTGGTTTTAGGGGAGTTTAATGATTGGCAT